>NZ_CP117982.1:1951512-2251512 GCF_030708075.1 Candidatus Epulonipiscium viviparus
AAGATAAAGGGATTTGCGTCTAATAAGGTAGTAGATACTACTGGAGCGGGAGATTCTTTCTGGGGAGGATTTTTGTATTCTCTATATAATAAAGATAATTTATCCGAACTGAGTATAGACATTTTATCGAGAGATGCTACATTTGCTAATGCTGTGGCTAGCTTATGTATTGAAAATTTTGGTGCAATAAAAGCCATGCCAACATTGGAACAAGTTAATAGGAGATTGCGAGGGGAATTGTAATACAACTACAGCAGCTGATGCGATAATAACTTCTGCAGTTACAACTACAGCGGCTGATGCGATAATAATTTCTGAAGTTACAACGACAGCGGCTGATGCGATAATAATTTCTGCAGTTACAACGACAGCGGCTGATGCAATAATAATTTCTGCAGTTACAACTACAGCGACTGATGCAATAATAATTTCTGCAGTTACAACTACAGCGACTGATGCAATAATAATTTCTGCAGTTACAACTACAGCGACTGATGCGATAATAATTTCTGCAGTTACAACTACAGCGACTGATGCAATAATAATTTTGCAGTTACAACGGCAGCGACTGATGTGATAATAATTTTTGCAGTTACAACGGCAGCGCTGATGCGATAATAATTTTTGCAGTTACAACGGCAACGACTGATGTGATAATAATTTTTGCAGTTACAACTGCAGCGCTGATGCGATAATAATTTCTGCAGTTACAACAACGCTGATGTGATAATAATTTTTGCAGTTACAACTACAGCGACTGATGCGATAATAACTTCTGCAGTTACAACGCAACGCTGATGCGATAATAATTTTCTGCAGTTACAACTACAGCGACTGATGCGATAATAATTTCTGCAGTTACAACGACAACGGCTGATGTGATAATAATTTCTGCAGTTACAACTACAGCGGCTGATGCGATAATAATTTCTGCAGTTACAACAGCGCTGATGCGATAATAATTTTTGCAGTTACAACGGCAACGTCTGATGCGATAATAATTTTGCAGTTACAACTGCACGGCTGATGTGATAATGATTTTTGCAGTTACAACTGCAGCGCTGATGTGATAATAATTTTGCAGTTACAACTGCAGCGGCTGATGCGATAATGATTTTGCAGTTACAACTACAGCGACTGATGCGATAATAATTTCTGCAGTTACAACTACAGCGACTGATGTAAGAATAATTTTTGAAGTTACAACTACAGCGCTGATGCGATAATAATTTTGCAGTTACAACTGCAGCGGCTGATGCGATAATAACTTTTGCAGTTACAACTACAGCGGCTGATGTAATAATAATTTCTATAGATGCAACTACAGCCTCTGATGCAAATACAACTACAGAGGCTGATGTGATAATAATTTTTGAAGTTACAACGGCAGCGGCTGATGTAACTTGCGTTTTGGGTTAATTTTCCAGATGAATAAGTGCAACTGTAGAAATTTTGCCGCCGTTTTGAGGAACAGTAACGGTGATTTCATTCTGAGTTTTTAAAATATCGGTTGGGATAACGTAATCTACATATCCAAAGTATCTGTCCGGCTTATTAGTAAAGGATAAATCGTAGGATTCGATGTTATAATCATTGATAGAGACATTTAAAGGCGCATTAAATCCACCGTGGCGGCCCAACGAAATTCGCAAGATGCTGGATTGAACGTTATCGGTCGGCGTGTTTATGATGAAAGTCGCGGGAGTACCTGTAGGTTGCAATGTAACATCTCCATAATAAGTGGTTTTGGTTAGCGTGGTGTTGATTTCAGGAGATTCGTTTAAGGTAATTTTGAATATACTCGTTTCTTCTACATGCATGAAAATGTCGTTGAGACTATCTAGAGGCTCGTTATCAACAAAATGTAATTCGCCTAAATTTAGGTAAGTAGTAGTGCGCTCGATTTTTTCGATTTGTTCATCTTGAAGCTTTAAATCTAAGTCAATATAGGCACGTTGCGCATTCATGTTTGTGACTGCAACATAGATTATATTGCCGTCTTGCGCACTATGAACATGGATATTATTGTTGACGCCGTTGGAATATGCTGGAAGAAGGTCACCGTTGTACTCATCCCACATTTCAATAAAATATTTCATATCTGTGAGACCGGTTTCGGGAGTTGGATAAAATTTGCCGTTCTCATCATATGTCCATAATATATTGTCGGAAGCGGGAGACCACCAGGTAGCAGGAATGACAAACGGAACGACAATGTCAAATTCATTAGCACGGTTCATATATCTAACCATGTATGCGTTGTGATTTTTAAGCTTAATCCAATAGTCAGATTCCTCCGGGCCGTTGTGCAAAGTTCCGGTTTCTGAAATGACAATGGGCTTTAGATTGTTGGTGTTAATCATATGGTTTCGAAGCAAATCTAAGTCGGCTTCGAGACGTCCAGTTAAGTATCCAACATAGTTTGAATCAGTGTCATTTAATACTAAATTTTTACTTTCATAGAAGTGATAAGAATAAAAATCTAAGTGATTAGCGGTATCATCCATAAACTTTAGGTTTTGTTCTGCTTTCGAAAAGTTGCCGTTATCTAATGCCATCCAAGCTGACGTTGGGCCGCCTACTAATGCATCGGGATTTTCTGCCTTGATAGCATCTGCAGTTATGTTATGAAATTCTGCTAGTAGCTCCCAGCCGTTGTCTGAAGTTGCGTGGTGAGACCATTCGCTAGTGATATCGGATTCGTTCTTAACTTCGATCCATGTTGGTCCACGGCCTTCTAATTCTGCGTCGTGGGCAGTAATATATTTTGCGGCTAGATCGGCAGCGGCGGCGAAATGCTGTTCTGCAGGAGTTCCTTTGCCATTATTGATTCCTTCGACAGTCCAGCTTGGCCAGTTGTCAAAGCATACAACGTATTCAAGGTCGGTAGGATATAGCTTATCGAACACCGCAATCTCCGATGCACCATTGGAAAATAATTCTGGAAATATGCTGTAGTCTGCATAGCCGGGTTTTGAAGCATCTTCAGTTAATTTGGGAATGGAGGAATCGTATCCTGTTTCAAGTGATGGTCCAAATTTAAAAATCTGGCGTCCAGGCATAAAATCTTTTGGTGTAAAATATTCTGCAACAGTATAGCCATGGGGGTGACCTATTGGATATGCGTATAATGTTTTGAACTTGCGGTTTTCAAACTCTGTAATGCCTTCTATGCTTAGGCGATTTGTAGCATCGACAGTAACGATGATGTCATCGAGAATTGGAGCATCACCGCCAAGTACTTCCCAAGCTCGGGTATCCATAGTCATAGAAGCTCCGTTGGGCTCAACCAATTTGAGGGAATCGACGACTACTGGTCCGGTAAATTTTAATTTGTAGCCACTGTATGCTTGATCGCCCCGTGAGAGCTCTTTTGCATGATTTATAGCAAAGCTATTAGTTTTGACCTGATAATTAGTATCACCAATCCATTGATCAGCAACTTTGCCAGTGTTGCCAACGTGAGGTGAAATGCCTTCAATATACTTATTTTTAAATCCAGAACCATATGCATCTAGGCGGCTAAATATAAACATAATTCTCGCAAGATCTGCAGGGATTTCGATTTCTTTGGTTTCATTGGCTGCCAATGTAAAAGGTTCGATGGGAACGGTAATATTCTGGATTCGTACTTCATGGTCATTAACTTGAACCAGCGTTTTAGTTTCATATTTTTCGATGACGGTATCGAGAGTTTCGTACGCTGCGTTTTCATTGACTACATAATCGGGCAAGTTTGCAGCGATTTCGGCAGCGCTAATAGGAAATGCAAAGAATAATGTACTGGCTATAATCATGGCTTTTTTTAGTAATTTCATTATAAACTCCTTTTAAATTTATTTGGCTTATTTTTCCATATTAATTAATGCAACTGTAGAAATTTTGCCACCAGATTGGTCAACGGAAACAGTGATTTCATTGGTAGCTTTTAAAATATTAGAAGGTACGGTAAAATCAACATATCCAAAATATCTATCATTTTTGTCTGTGAAAGATAGATCATATTCCTCGAAAGCATATCCATTAATACTGACATTGAGAGGAACTTTAAAGCCATCATCACGACCTAAAGATACGCGCAATACGCTGGATTGTATATTTGCAGTTGGAAGAGGTATTACGAAGTTAGCAGGAGATCCAGTATCTTGTAAAATAGTATCACCATAATAAGTATTTTTTGTAATAGTTGTTGTGGTGTTGGGAGCGTGATCAAGTGTAATTTTGAATATACTGGTTTCTTCGACGTGCATAAAAATATCTTTGAGGCTATCGATAGGTTCATTATCTACAAAATATAGTTTGCCCATGTCAAGATATGTTGTGGTGCGTTCGATTTTTTCAACAATTTGCCCATCGAGTAATATATTTAAGTCGATATTAGCACGTTGCGCATTCATGTTTGTGACTGCAACATAAATTACATTGTCATTCTGTGTGCTATGAACATAAATATTGTTGTTAACATCATTTGTGGCTGCAGGTAATAAGTCACCGGTGTATTCGTCCCACATTTCTAGGAAGTAATGAATAGGAGTAAGTCCTTCTTCGACAGTAGGAATTAGTTTACCGTTGGGACCGTATGCCCATAAGGCTTCGGGGGCTTCTTTATCCCACCACATTGCAGGAAGGATAAATGGAACAACCATGTCAAATTCATTTGCACGATTCATATACCTAACCATATAGCCGTTGTAATTTTTAAGTATAATCCAATAATCGGGGTCAGTAAAACCGTTATGAAGGGTACCGGTTTCTGAAATGACTAAAGGTTTAACAATGTTGTTGTTAATCATATAATTTTGTAACAAATCTAAATCAGCTTCTAAACGTCCTGTTAAATATCCAACATAATTGCCAACAGTATCATGCAAAATAAGATCCTTGCTTTCATAGAAGTGATACGAATAAAAGTCTAAATGTTGTGCTGTGGCACTCATAAAGTCTAGATTTTTTTTAGCCTGATCAAAGTTTGCGTGGTCTAATGCCATCCAAGCAGCAGTGGGGCCTCCGACTAATACATCAGGGCTTTCGGCTTTGACCGCATCTGCAACTTTATTATGGAAATCAGCAAGAACCTGCCAACCATAATATGGATCAGGATTGTCATGATGAGACCATTCGCTTAAGATGGTAGATTCATTTTTAACTTCGACCCAGGTAGGACCGCGTCCGTCAAAGTGCTTATCATATGATGCGATATATTTGGCGACAAGATCTGCTGCGGCATCAAAATTCTCTACTGCGGGAGTGCCGCGGCCAACATCAGGACCTTCAACATACCAACTAGGCCAATTGTCAAAGCATAATACATACTCGAGATTTTTTCCGAATAGCGCATCGAAATGTTGTATATCAGATGCGTTGTTTGCGAAATGGTGATCCAAAATTTCATATGTAGCGTATCCAGGTTTGTTGGGATCTTCTTTTAGTTTTGGCAAGGCAGGGTTGTAACCAATTTCTAATGCAGGACCAAATTTGTAAATTTGTCTTCCGGGTAGATAGTTTTTAGAAGTATAATATTCTGCAGTTTTATAGGTATCTCCCCCGGTCAAGTTTCCTGCATGGCGTTTAAATTTATCTTCTTCAAAGGTGGTAATTCCGGCTATGCTAAGCCTGCTAGTGGCATCAACTGTAACTGCAATGTCGTCTAAAATTTCTTTGTCGCCACCTAAAACTTCCCAAGCGGTGGTATCCATAGTCATTGAGACACCATTTTCAGAGGAAAAGTCGATAGATTTAACATACATAGGGCCGGTAAGCAAAAGTTTGTATCCAGAATAAGCTTCATCTCCACGTGCGAGCTCTGCAATATGGTCAGTTGTAAAGGTTGTTGTTCTAATTTGATAGTGATTATCTGCAATCCAAGGAGATGAAACAGATCCCATATTGCCTTTAGTGGGAGAGATTCCTTCTATAAAATCTGTACTCTTAAAACCAGAACCATAAATATTGATTCGATCAAATGTGGACATAACTCTAAAAAGATCTGAAGGAATTGTGATTTCTGCGGTTTCGTCATCTGCTAATGTAAAAGGAGTTACTGGAAACTTAAGCGTTTTGATTCGTTCTTCTTGATCATTAACTTGCTTAATAATCCAAGCATCATACTTTTTTATTAAAGCACCAAAGGTATCGTAAGCTGCTTTTGCGGCTTGAACATCTGCAGGTAGATTGGTATCTGCTTTGGCTGCGGCAGGAATCATAAATAGCATGGAACAGGTAATTAGCATAATTTTTTTAAATAATTTCATAAAATTTCTCCTTACATTATAGTGATATGAAAATTATATGTATTTTAATGGTATAAAATGACATTTATAACATAAAAAAAAGAACTCAGAAAAAGAGTCCTTTCTATTCCATAATGACTTGCCCTTGGAGCCAGCAACTGCCAACAAAGCGCATCCCGACAAAAGGCATGCCAATTAGAGTTTTCTTATTAATAATAACTTCAACAAACATACTATTTATATCAAGTTTAAATACATACATGGTTTCATTAGTTTGTTCATTTTTGCGCTCTTTAATTTCAACGATATCCCCTAATACAGCATACATTGATTCATCAAAACTAAGAGGAATAAAGTATCCACTCATGATACTTAGAAAATCTTCTTCTTTGAGTCTTTGCATAAGCTGTTCATCAAGTTCGCGTTCTTCTTCTTCTAGTATTTCTTCGGCTTCTCTATCGCCATCTTTAATTCGTTCAACAATTTCGCGTAATTTTTCGCGCTCTTCATTTTCAAAAGCAATTTCATCTTCATCCTTTAAGATAGGTAAAACAATGGTTCCCTCGAGAGCAATGCCAAGAACACTAGCTCCTATAATTGTTTTACCATTTTGTTTTCCATTGAGGTACTCAACTAAGTTTTGCATCCAGAAAATGACTTGCATAGAAGTGTTTTTCTCTTCACAAATTACGTAATATAACGTGCCGTCAATACATTCTACTTCTATTTCTTCAAAATCGGATTTGATAGTTGATTCAACATATGCTTCACATTCTTCAACATTAAAACGAGTAGTTTCTTTTAAGTCTTCTTCCACACTTACACGTACTAGTATATATGTGTGAGGTGCAACTTTTTTCCTATATTCAGCAATTTGTACCTTATTTTTATCAACCGCCATACTTTGATATGTCGGGTTTTTGAGTGTTGCTTCAACAAGTTTATTTAAATGCTTTTGCTCTGTAATTTCTGAAAAGCCTATTGCATTAATTGGTATTTCCATTATGTGCCACCTCCAAAAAAAATTATCCTTTGTATAATATATGCTAGAAATGTCAATTTAAAGAATACTTTACAATGTTTTTACAAAAAAAGATAGGGATAAGCATTTTTAAGCGGCTTATCCCCAGTGTTCATTCTTTAATCCAACATCCTAAACGCCCGCAGTTTGGACATTCTACACTATTAATATTATTTGATGCATAGGCTAGTGATATAGGATATATTTCGGAATAATTGTTTAATCCAGAAGATGCATAACCAAGATAGTCAGCTCGGTTGGCAAAGCTTTCTATTGGAGTCAAATCATAACCACAAAGATCACATTCATATTGGTTCATCATAGCTCTCCCTCTCTACAAAAAATATGCTAACTATAGTTTTAGTAAAAAAGATTTATTTTATACCTGCTACAGGAAATTGAATGACGGGAGTTGAACTAGTAATTTTATCAAATTGGAAACCGAGATTTTTAAGACCTGTGATTATTTCAGGTAAAGCATCTGGAGTAGAAGTTTTAGAAGGAGAATCATGCATTAAAATTATTGCTTGTTTAAGTATTGAGGATTGATTTATTACAGAATTTACAATAACATCTTTATCTTGTAGGGCTTTAGCAGCATCCATAGAATCTACATTCCAATCAAAATAAACATATTCGCGATCTAGAGAGGCGTTTATGATATCTACCATAATATCAGGACCACCATATCTGTGACTGATAGTGTTATTAGAACCGCCAGGAAAACGCAAGATGTCTGGTGTATATCCAGTAGAATTGACAATAAGAGAGTTTAATTTATCAATATCAGCTAAGAATGACTGTGTATTTTTGTAAATATTGTTATATTCATGAGAGTATGAATGAAGAGCTAAAGTATGGCCTTCATCTACAATTCTTTGGTATGTGCTAACCCTTTCAGGAATCCCAACAACAAAAAAAGTTGCTTTTATATTATGCTGTTGAAGAATATCTAAAATTTTTATAGTATTATTACTAGGTCCGTCATCAAAAGTGAGATAGGCTATTTTAGTATTTGGAGGGATTATTTTTTCGGGTGCAGAAGTATTTGTTTTGACTGATTCTTTTTTGTCTAATTCTTCAATTTCAATATTTAGCGAAATTATATGATTTAAAATTTGTCTATTTTGTTCTGTAAGATTTGTAATGTTTTGCTCTAAATTGGTTTTTCTTTTTTCGATAGTGGTATTAGAAAAAGTAGTAGCTATAGTTAATTCATGTGAAAATAAAATAATTAAAACAAAAATTAAAAATAAGGTTATAATAGTTAATTTATTGTTTGATTTATTAAGTCTGTTCAAAATTGCACCTCTTATTTTAGGAATCAAAGTTGTCTTATTATTTATATTTTATCTCGGTTATTATAACCAGAATGTGATAAAAAAAACAAGCATACCATAGCAAATTCTAGGATATACTTTAGAGTTTGCAAAGTTATTTTTTTGAAACTTCTGTATTTATGCGAATTTGAACTTGTTCAGTGTCGTGTTCAGTATTATATCCACAAACAGTACAATGATATCCAATTACTTCTCCAAGACGTAAATCTACTTCTTCACAAAAACCAGTTATACTATTACATTTGGGACATTTCATTTAAAGCCTCCTTTCAAAATATATGTAGTCGTTTTCTCATATTTTAACAATTTAGCCAATATTTGTCAATGACTTGAAGTAAATTATTAAGAAGTTATTGTTTTGGAATTAATATAATTAAATGAATTGAGTTTTTAAAACGTAGTATAATTTTTAAAAACTATTTTGTCAAAAAACTATGGTAAAAAATACTAATTTAAAAGTGCAAAAAGTGCAATTATTAGGTTAAAATGCTATTTTTAAATTTTTTGTGCTATTGTTCCTTTCTAAAATTTATAATCTATGCTATATTAAATCCTGAGCAAGCTTAATGAAAGCTTAATTTTTTTTAAAGGAGACTCATATGGCAAAAATGATGGGTCCTCGTTTTAAGATGTGCCGAAGCCTTGGAGTAAACGTAGTAGGCCACCCTAAAGCGATGGACAGAGCAAAACAGGGAACAAGCAGAGATGCAAGAAAATTATCCGAGTACGGAGTACAGCTTTTAGAGAAGCAAAGACTTCGTTCATATTACGGAGTTCTGGAGAAACAATTCGTGAGATACGTAGAAAAGGCATTTCGCGCGGGAAGTAATCCAGGTCCAATTATTCTTACGTCGCTTGAGATGCGTCTTGACAATATTGTATATAGAATGGGATTTGCTCGTTCAACTAGACAAGCAAGACAGATGGTAAATCATGGTCATTTTTTAATAAATGGTCAGAAGGTAGATAGACCTTCATATGCATTAAAAGAAGGAGATACTATTACACTGAAAGAAAAATCTCGTGAAAGCAAAATATTTGCTGAGAATATGGCAGGTAATAATTTTGCGCTTCCTTATCTGGAAATGGATATTGATAACCTTACTGGTACTATTATAAGAAAACCAACTAGAGAAGAGCTACCAATCGAAATTAATGAACAGCTTATAATAGAGTTTTATTCAAGATAACAAGAATCACTTTGTGGGAGGGTCATGGGCAATTGCCTGTGGCCTTTTTAAGTGCATAATAAAAGGGACAACCGAAGTCATCCCCTAGATAAACAATTATTTGCTACTAGTTTTTTTACAAGAAGTGAGTCCACCTTTATGGTGTTCTTGACATGCTTTGCAATCACCATGACGAGGACAGTTTAAATTTTTACATACACAATTTTTGTTAATCTTATTTGGTTCCATGATAGTAACCTCCATTAATGAAATATAAAAAAATATAACACATATTATTACAAAAAGCAATAGTTATTCTATAATTAATTGATTAGTTGGAGCGCCGGGTGCAACCATAGGTAAAACTTTATCGTCTTTGTCTATGATACAGTCGATAACGGCAGGTTTATTTTGAGCAACAGCTTTTGAGAATGCTTCGTTAAATTCCTCTATGGTGGTTGCCCTATATCCATCTATAGCATACGCCTCTGCAAGTTTTACAAAATCAGGACCACGATCTAAAACTGTTTGAGAATATCGTTGCGAATAAAAAAGATTTTGCCATTGTCGAACCATTCCAAGTACGCTATTATTAAGAATCACTATTATAATAGGTAAATTATAGTATTGGATAGTTGATAACTCATTGGAGTTCATTCTAAAAGAGCCATCTCCAGCAATTTGAATAATTTTCTTATTAGGAGCGGCAAGAGATGCGCCTATGCTAGCACCTGTGCCAAACCCCATAGTTCCTAATCCGCCAGAACTTATAAATGTGCGAGGTTCTTTATAGCAATAAAATTGTGCTGCCCACATTTGGTGTTGACCAACTTCAGTCGTAATAATTGCGTTACCTTTGGTAAGAATATCAATGGATTCTATGATCTGTTTTGCATCTAATAATCCGCTAATAGAGTGATTGATAGTATGCTTAATTTTCCAGTTTTCAATTGTGTTAACCCATTCAGAATGCTTTTTGATTTCAACTGCCTGATTTAAAGCAGTCAAAATAACTTTTGCATCGCCGATTACACTCAATGTTACATTTACGTTTTTATCAATTTCAGCAGGATCAATGTCAATATGAATAATTTTAGCGTTTTTGGCAAAGTCTTTAATGCTACTAGTTACTCTATCACTAAATCTGGCTCCTATCGCAATTAATAAATCACAATTCATGATGCCTTCATTTGAAGCAACTCCTCCATGCATTCCAACAAGCCCTGTAGAAAGCGGATGGTTTTGAGGAAATCCACCAGCGCCCATGAGTGAGTTGGAAACAGGTGCATCGATTTTTTCTGCAAAGTCAAGTAACTCTTTTTCCGCACCACTTATAATTACTCCGCCACCTATATATAAAAATGGTCTTTTGCTTTCATTAATGAGTTTTGCCGCAGTAGAAATATCTTGAGTAGAAAAGAAGTCATATTCTATTACTGAGTTTGAAAAAAAGTCATTAATATTTTGCAATGGTTCAAAATCAGTTGTTTTAATGGTAACGTCTTTAGGAATATCAATTAACACTGGACCAGGGCGCCCACTTTTAGCGATTAAAAATGCCTCACGAATAGTATCTGCTAAGTCTTCTACTCGTTTAACAATATAGTTATGCTTTGTAATACTTCTAGTTACACCAGCAATATCGATTTCTTGAAATGAATCTTTTCCAAGTAATGGAACACCGACATTTCCCGTAATTGCAATCATCGGAATAGAGTCCATATATGCTGTTGCAATACCGGTAACGAGGTTAGTTGCGCCCGGACCCGATGTTGCGATACAAACGCCAACTTTGCCAGAAACTCTAGCATAAGCATCTGCCGCATGAGCCGCCGCTTGTTCGTGTGCTGTTAATATATGCTTAATATAATCGCTAGCTTTATAAATTTCGTCATAAATTTCGATCACTGCTCCTCCAGGATATCCAAAAACAGTATCAACGTTTTGTTCTTTTAAACATTCAATTAAAATCTGTGAACCACTTAATTTCACGTATTGTTCCTCCTTAGATTGTTAAATATTTAGTTTATTGACTAATTGCATAGGTTGGGTAATTGAGTTGATAAACGGGAATGCGAAATGTAGTATTCCTTACTTAAATACTGCTCCAGTGCTTGCAGACGTAACGAGTTTAGCGTATCGTGCAAGGTAACCAGTTTTCACCTTAGGCTCTGGGTGAATCAAATTTTTATATCTAGTTGCTATGTCTGCTTCTGCAACATTGAGACAAATTGTGCAGGCATTCATATCGATGCTAATGATGTCGCCATCTTCAACGATAGCAATGAGCCCGCCTTCTGCTGCTTCTGGGGAAACATGCCCAATAGAAGCCCCACGCGTTGCGCCCGAAAAACGTCCGTCTGTAATGAGCGCAACATCTTTATCCAAGCCCATTCCAGCAAGTGTGGCGGTTGGAGATAACATCTCTCGCATTCCAGGGCCGCCTTTGGGACCTTCGTATCTGATTACAAGTACATCGCCTTTGGAAATTTTACCGTTTGCAATTGCCAAAGAGGCATCTTCCTCGCTGTTATAAACTTTTGCAGGACCACTATGTTTAAGCATTTCGGGTGCAACGGCCGAGCGCTTAACAACGCATCCATTTGGTGCTAAATTACCTTTCAATACAGCAATTCCGCCAGTTTTCGAATATGGAGCATCAACAGGTCTAATTACAGTAGTATCTTTATTTTCTGCAACAGAGAGGTTACTTCTTAAGTTTTCGCCAGTGACGGTAATTATATCCTCATTTAATAAATTTTTGTGACTGAGTTCTTTCATAACAGCCATCACGCCACCGGCAGAATATAAATCTTCCATATGATGATGTCCAGCAGGAGCAAGTTTGCATAAATTTGGAGTATTATTAGAAATTCCGTTTGCAATATCGAGATCAATTTCTACACCAGATTCATGTGCGATTGCTGGGAGGTGTAACATAGTATTGGTACTGCATCCAAGAGCCATGTCAACAGTTAATGCGTTCAAAAAAGCTTCCTTATTTAATATATCTCTGATGCAAATATTTTTCTCTAACATTTTCATAACAGCCATACCAGTATATTTTGCAAGTCGAATTCTTTCTGAGTATACTGCTGGAATGCTACCATTGCCTGGGAGAGCGATTCCTAACACTTCGGTCATGCAGTTCATACTGTTTGCAGTAAACATACCCGAGCATGATCCGCAGGTAGGACAAGTTTTTTCTTCATATTCAGAAAGTTCGGCTTCTGTCATTTTGCCAGCTTGCACCTGACCAACTGCTTCAAATATCAACGAAAGGCTGACTTTTTTGTCACCAATTTTTCCTGCAAGCATTGGGCCGCCGCTTACAACTACTGTAGGTAAATTTAATCTTGCAGCACCCATTAACATTCCAGGAACAATTTTGTCGCAATTGGGAACAAGCACTAACGCATCAAATCCATGTGCCATTGCCATGCATTCAATAGAATCGGCAATTAACTCACGGGTTACAAGTGAATACTTCATCCCAGCATGCCCCATAGCAATGCCGTCGCATACGCCAATAGCTGGTACTTCGATAGGTGTGCCTCCAGCAATTCGAACTCCAGCTTTTACTGCCTCTGTAATTTGGTCTAGATGTGTGTGTCCAGGAACTATCTCGCTTTTGGCACTTACAATTCCTATAAAGGGTCTGCATATTTCTTCATCGGTGTAGCCCATAGCCTTAAGTAAAGATCGATGAGGAGCTCGCGCAATTCCTTTTTTTACTGAATTACTTTTCATTATTGTGTATTCTCCTTTATGTGCCGAACTGAGAGTTGCCCCCGCAGTTCGAGCTATTTTTGATTATTTAATTTCTATACCATCAATTTTGGTATGTGCTTGAAAAGCGGCAAGAAGTTTTTTGGTTATAGGGCCGCAAATTCCAGCTCCAATTATTCGCTCATCTACGCTAGTAACAGCAATAACTTCTGCAGCAGTGCCGGTCAAAAAGCATTCGTCTGCATTGTATAAATTATATTGAGTGAACTCTTTCTCTTGCACATCATATCCCAAATCCCTTGCCAGTTTGATAACAGTATTTCGAGTAATTCCATCCAAAATTCCAACATGAATAGGAGGAGTAAAAATTATTCCTTCTTTAATAATGAAAATGTTATCGCCAGTACATTCTGCGACAATTCCATCGTGAGTTAGCATCAATGCCTCGGGAACTCCGGCTTGATTGGCCTGAATTTTCGCTAGGATATTGTTCAAGTAATTGAGAGATTTAATTTGAGGATCGATGATAGTAGCCTTGTTTCTGCGTTGCGATGCGGTGATTATAGGCATACCCTTCTCGTACATTTCTTCTGGATAAAGCGTAATGTTTGCAGCAATACAAAAGACGGTTGCAACAGTACATTTAGTAGGACTAAGCCCTAGGTCTCCTTTGCCTCTGGTAACAACCAATCTGATATAGCCATCAGTCAAATTGTTGCGCTTACAAGTCTCGACAAGCATTTGTGCAACTTCTTCTTTGGTCAGAGGAATCTCTAGCATAATTGCTTTGGCTGCAGAAAATAATCTGTCGATGTGCTCCTTGCCCTTAAAAATTCGTCCATTATAAGCTCTAATCCCTTCGAAGATGCCATCGCCATAAAGCACGCCGTGATCAAATACAGATATCTTGGCATCGTTTTCGTTTAAATATTCTCCATCAATATAAATAATTCTATCAGCCATTATTAACAATCCTTTCACAAATTAATTCTCCCATTTGGGAAGTCCCGACCAATTTAAATCCATCAGTATAAATATCTTTGGTGCGATATCCATCAGCAAGCACTTTTCCGACTGCAGCTTCGATAGCAGCAGCTTCGGCTTCCATGGAAAATGAATATCTGAACATCATGGCAACCGATAAAATTGTTGCAATAGGGTTTGCAATGTCCTCACCAGCAATATCTGGAGCGCTGCCATGGCTTGGCTCGTATAAGCCCAATGTGGTTTCGCCAAGACTGGCAGAAGGAAGCATTCCAATCGATCCAGTAATCATACTAGCTTCGTCGGACAATATATCTCCGAACATATTGGTTGTAATGATAACATCGAACTGCTTGGGATTTACAACCAACTGCATTGCGGCATTGTCAACGTACATATGGCTATAAGTGACTGAAGGAAAGTCGTTGGCAACCTCAGCTGTAACTTCACGCCAAAGCTTGGATGATTCTAAAACATTTGCTTTATCCACAACTACAACATTGTTATTGCGTTTCGTCGCAATTTCGAAGCCAGTTTTCAAAATGCGTCGAATTTCCTTTTTGCTATAAAAAAGTTCGTCGGTAGCGTAGGTTTCTTCGTCATTTTCAGCATCGGTTACTCGAGATTTTTTGCCAAAGTAGATTCCGCTAGTTAATTCTCTAACAATCATAACGTCCAAATTGTTACCAATAATTTCTGCCTTTAAAGGAGAGGCATCTTTGAGCTCTGAGTACAAAATCGCAGGTCTAAGATTAGAGAATAAATTGAGTTCTTTGCGGATTTTGAGCAATCCCTTTTCTGGTCTATCACCTGTTGGATGATTTTTCCAGCGATTTATATTGGGGTCACCTCCCACAGCTCCCAACAATACGGCATCTGCTTGCTTGCACTTTGCAATAGTTTTGTCTGGAAGCGAGCAGCCCTCGGCATCTAATGCCACTTCTCCAATCATTTGTTCATCAATAATAAATCCGTGGTTGAATTTGTCGCCAATCTCATGCAATACCATAACGGCTTGCATAACTATTTCTGGACCAATTCCGTCTCCAGGTAAAATTACAATTCGCTTTGTCATTTTGTCCTCCTAATTAGATTTACTTTTAACATATCCCACTAATCCATCTGCAGCCATAATTTTTTGCATAAATTCGGGAAATGCGCCTGCTTTATAAATTTCATTTTTAGTAAGATTTTTGATCTCTCCAGTGGCAAAATCTATTGCAATTTCGTCATTTAGATCGATTTTATCAGCAGCTTCTTCGCATTCCAGAATTGCTAGGCCAATGTTGATGGCATTTCTATAGAAGATTCTTGCAAAGCTTTTTGCAATAACACACTTGATTCCACTAGCTTTTATGGCAAGCGGTGCATGCTCACGCGAAGAGCCACATCCAAAATTTTTGCCTGCGACGATTATGTCGCCTACTTGAACTTTTTCGTGAAAGGTTTCGTCAATATCAAGCATGCAATATTTTTTTAACTCGTTAGGGTCTGATGTTGCAAGATATCTAGCAGGAATAATTACGTCGGTGTCGACATTGTCACCATATTTGAATATCATAGTTTCTTCTCCTTCAATTGCGAATTACGCATCAATTTTTTCTGGATTTGTGATATAGCCAGTGATTGCGGAAGCGGCTGCGACAGCTGGGCTAGCCAAATATACTTCAGATTCGATATGTCCCATTCTGCCAACAAAGTTGCGATTGGTAGTACTAACAGCTTTTTCGCCTTTGGCTAAAATTCCCATATGTCCGCCAAGACAAGGGCCGCAAGTAGGAGTGCTCATTACGCAACCGGCTTTTACAAGATTGGTAACGATTCCTTCGGCTAACGCATCAAGATATATTTGTTGAGTGCCAGGAAAAACGATTGCGCGAACTCCCTTGGCAACTTTCTTTCCTTTTAATATGTCCGAAGCCATTCTTAAGTCTTCGAGACGTCCATTTGTACAAGAACCAATTACAACTTGATCGATTTTAATTTCGGGAAGCTCGTCCAAAGTTTTGGTATTATCTGGAGAGTGAGGACAAGATACTGTCGGGCGCACTTTGCTTAAATCGATAGTAATCACTTCGTCGTAAATTGCATCTGCATCTGAAGTATAGACGATATATTCGCGATCGGTTCTGCCTTTTAGATATTCTCGAGTAATAGAGTCAACTTCGAAAATTCCGTTTTTGGCACCGGCTTCGATCGCCATGTTCGCCATGGTGAATCTAGAATCCATAGATAAATGCTGAATGCCGTCCCCAACAAACTCCATAGACTTGTACAATGCGCCATCAACGCCAATCATCCCGATAATATGAAGAATGATATCTTTTCCAGAAACATATTTTGTGGGTTGGTTGATGAGATTAAATTTTATTGCAGAAGGTACTTTGAACCAAGCTTTTCCAGTTGCCATTCCGGCTGCCATATCAGTGCTTCCAACGCCAGTGGAGAATGCGCCCAATGCGCCATAAGTGCAGGTGTGAGAGTCTGCGCCGATTACTGCATCTCCAGGGACTACAAGACCTTTTTCTGGAATAAGAGCATGCTCGATACCCATCTCTCCAACTTCAAAATAGTTTGTAATGTTTTTATCATTGGCAAATTCTCGCACGCATTTACATTGTGTGGCAGCTTGAATGTCTTTGGCAGGCGCAAAATGATCGGGTACTATTACAACTTTGTTTTTATCAAATACCTCAGTGATTCCGATTTTATTAAACTCCGTGATAGCAACGGGGGTGGTTATATCGTTGCCCAATACCAAATCTAAATCGGCTTCAATAAGTTGCCCCGCTTCAACATATTCTAATCCAGCGTGTGCTGCTAAAATTTTTTGTGTCATTGTCATTTTCATAAATAAGCTCCTATCGCAACAAAAAGCTAGGTGTGACCCCAGCTTATCGATTTTCTTCATAAACCATATTATTAATAGCAGAAATATAAGCTAAGATACTCGCTTCCACAATATCCACGCTTATGCCGTATCCATTATAAATATTACCTTTGTTATTTTTGATTTTTACATAAACTTCACCAAAAGCATCTGTGCCACCTGTTACTGCAGAAATTAAGAAGTCTTCTAAGCTAAAAGCGCTGCCCACTAAGCAGTCGATGGCCTTATATGATGCGTCAATTGGCCCATCATAGGATTGTATTACCGCTTCTAAAAATTCAGTTTTGTTTGTGGCAGGATTGGTATAAATAAGTTTCATACTCGATGTTGTGGTGATTGTATTTCCAGAATTAATTACAAATCTGTCTAGCTTATACGTTTGAGGAATTTTGGTATTTCGACGCATAGCAAGCATTTGTATATCAAGGTCTGTGATGTTTTTCTTCTTATCGGCAAGAGATTTGAATCCTTCAAAAAGCGTATCGATTTCTGCGTCTGGCAATTGAAATCCCAGCTCATCTAATCTATCAACAAATGCGTGTCGACCAGAATGTTTGCCTAATACCATTCGTTTATCTGCAAGCCCTATCGATTTAGGAGTCATGATTTCGTATGTTGCCTTATTGCTAAGCATTCCGTGTTGATGAATGCCAGATTCATGTGCAAATGCGTTATCGCCAACTATTGCTTTGTTGGGTTGCACTTTAACTCCTGTAATGTTGGTAAGTAATTTGCTAGTAGGATAAATTTCTTTAGTATTAATTTTGGTTTCGTATGGATAAATGTCAGGACGCGTTTTTATATTCATTATAATTTCTTCTAACGCAGCGTTTCCGGCACGTTCGCCAATTCCGTTGATGGTACATTCGATTTGCGTTGCCCCGGCTTTTAGAGCACTTAAAGTGTTTGCAACTCCCAGGCCTAAATCATTATGGCAATGTATGGAAATATCAACTTTATCAATGCCACGTACATTTTCGCGTACACCTACGATTAGATCATATATTTCTGCTGGAGATGTATAGCCGACAGTATCTGGAATGTTTAAAACTGTGGCACCAGCTGTTATTGCGGCCTCCAATACTTTGTATAAAAATTCTGGACGAGAGCGAGTGGCATCTTCAGCTGAAAACTCTACCGATTGGCAAAATTTCTTGGCATACCGAACCATTTCGCTTGTAATTTCAATAACCTGGTCTTCGTTTTTCTTAAGTTTGTATTGCATGTGAATATCTGAAGTTGCAATAAATGTGTGAATTCTAGGAAATGCAGCGCCCTTTAACGCCTCTGCTGAAGCATCAATGTCTTTTTTTAACGCACGTGAAAGGCTAGCAACCTCGGAATTTTTAATCAACTTGGCAACTTCGGCAACAGATGTGAAATCACCCTTAGAAGCGATCGCAAAACCAGCTTCTATAACATCAACTCCCAAGTTTTCAAGCTGAGCTGCCATTTCAATTTTTTCAGACAAATTCATGCTATATCCAGGAGCTTGCTCACCATCGCGTAATGTTGTATCAAATATCTTAATCATAATAACCTCCAAAACATTGAATGCTATAACATCTCCTAAAGTTAAATAGGAAATGCTATAAGTTTTAACCCAACATTACAGTTAGTTCCAAATCATTTGGTCGCGGAGATCTTTACCCACGGTTTCAACCTGAAGTTCTTGTTCTTTTTTGCGTCTATCAGTAAATGTTGGACGGTTGTTCTTGTTTTCTGCAATCCAATTTTTTGCAAAAGTGCCATCTTGTATTTCTGAGAGAACTTTTTTCATTTCTTTCTTAGTTTCATCGGTGATAATTCTTTGACCAATTGAGTAGTCGCCATATTCGGCAGTGTCAGAGATTGAATGTCTCATAAAATTTAATCCGCCTTTGTTTACTAGGTCGATGATAAGTTTCATTTCGTGAACACATTCAAAGTATGCGCTTTCTGGCTGATACCCTGCTTCAACAAGTGTTTCAAAACCGGCTTTCATAAGCTCGGAAACACCGCCGCAAAGAACAGCTTGTTCGCCAAATAAGTCTGTTTCAGTTTCTTCTTTAAAAGTAGTTTCAAGAATACCAGCTCTGGCTCCGCCAATACCTGCAGCATAAGCCAGCGCTATGTCCTTAGCGTTTCCAGTTGCGTCTTGATATACAGCGATTAGGCAAGGTACGCCTTTTCCAGCTTCGTATTCACTGCGAACAGTATGCCCAGGACCTTTTGGAGCAATCATAATTACATTGACATCTTTTGGAGGCTCAATTTGCTTGTAATGAATATTGAAACCATGCGCGAATGCAAGAGTTTTGCCCGCAGTAAGTCCGGGTTCAATACTTTCTTTATATAGCGTAGGTTGTTTTTCATCATTTACAAGAATCATGATTAAATCAGCGGCAGCGGCGGCGTCTTTGGCAGTCATAACTTTCAATCCTGCATCTTCAGCTTTTTTCCAAGAAGGACTTCCATCATATAAGCCCACGATTACATTAAAACCTGATTCGTGAAGATTTAAAGCATGAGCATGCCCTTGTGAACCATAACCAATTATCGCAATTTGTTTGCTTTTTAATACGTCTTCGTTACAATCTTTTGCATAAAATAATTTTGCCATTCTTAAAGCTCCTTTAATTAAAACTAAATTTTCAACTACTTGTATATATTACCAACCTCGAAATGCAATGTCAAGTATCAGTTATTTAGAAATTACTGCAGATTACATTAGGCAACCCATAATAGCACCCAACAGTACTCCAAGGTATACAATTGCGTTAAGTTCTTTTTTTACTACTGCCAGAATCATCTCTTCGAGTTTTTTGGGAGAGTAGCTAACAATTTTTTCTTCTATAATACCAGAGAGATTTATTTTTTTGAGTACAGCAGCAAGTTGATTTTCGATAAAATTGGTATATGCGTTTGAGACTATATTGATAACGAAATCTTCATATTCGCTTATAGAATCGGTTAACTCGCCGACAGATGTATCGAAGAATTTATCAGCTTCTGCAGAAATCATTGTAAAAACATAATCGTAAATGCGCTCTTCGATAATTTGATTGACGATTTCTTTGCCCTTAGTACTTATATTATCTATAAATGCATCTCCAATAAACATTTTAAAAGGACCGATACTGTCTTTGATGATATTGAGCACTTCGTTAATGATAGTTTCTCCAAGATTACTATTTTTAATACTATTTGCAACGAGCTGAGAAAGTTTTTTGATTGTTACAGCTTTATAATAATCCAATTGATCAATTTTTAAATTATTTACAAGATATTCGTCCAATGTAATTGCAGAAGTGGAGGCTTCGGCTAGCACAGCTTTTATCGCAGCTTCAATGCCAGAATAAATCTCAGCACCAAGTAGACGACTCTTAAGAATACTAAGGTCAATCAATTCCTTTTCTATTAGCTGCCCAGCTTCGTGACCTATTCGTTGTTGCTCCTTAGGTATCATTCCGGGTGTAAAAGGTAACGTTTTTCCAAAAATAACCACCGGATTTAGTGGTCTAAAGAGCATTTTGATAGCAATGCTGTTAGTAATATATCCTATCGCACCTCCAACAATTGGTCCCATTAAAATTTCCCATTCAAACATTTTAATCTCCTTATAATATATTTGCAGCCTGAGTAGTTGCAGGATCTGTAATAGAGTATTGTCTTTTTTACAAAAAATAAAACAGCTATGAATATTTTTTAACGGAGATGCTTCGCGAATATTTTATAAAAGATAAATGAGTTTAGATATGCGACTAAAGCAAAGGCAAAAAAGCACCAGCAAAATGTATATAAAGGAAGTAATGCAACATCCATATAAGTCAAGCTGATAGGGAAGAATGTAATTAATGCAATTATAGCAGTAGCAGGGAATTTTGCGATCATAAATATAAAGCTATTTTTAATTAAATTGGCTAAAGTATTTTCGAACGTTGCTATTACTGGAAAAACGTATAGTGCAACTAATATAAGAATTACTGTAACAAAGACAGTAGTATAAAAAACCGCTTTAGATGCGACAACCACACTGAATTGTAAATTAAATAACAGTATTGTAGTAATAACAAGTATGGCGATCCAAGCGATTGTTGCTTGTTTAAAGTTGGACTTGAATGCCTTAAAGTAAGTTCGAGCAGTATCGGAATGTGTACCATTAATCATTTTCAAAGTGCATTGATACATTGCTGTAAAACTTGCGCCTATAGTAACGATGGGTATGCTGGTTAAAATAAAAAGTATATTTAATAAACAAATTTCACCGATTCTAATTAAGATTTGATTTAAAAAAGAATCTTCGTTGGTAAACATAAAAATCACTCCTTTATTAAAGATATTTGCTATTATTATTGCGTAAATTTATTAATTAGTCAAATGAGAAATAAATTTAAATTAATGCGTAAAAATAGATGCTTCGTTTTAAAAACTTTGTGATAAATGTTTACAAGATAGTAAAAATAGTGTATGATGTACTGGAAAGAAAGATTTTAAGGGAGGATTATATTATGAAATTGACAAAAATATTATACACAATGTTTGCGGCAACAACAATTATGGCTATGGTAGGGTGTTCATCATCAGATGAAATTAGTGGAAATTCTGAAGACGTAGTGTTGTCGGTAAATATTTGGGACGCATATCAGCAGCCTGGCATTCAGCAAATTTTAAACGAATTTACTGCGGAGACAGGAATTAAAACCAGCCTATCAATGATAACTTGGAGTGAATATTGGTCTGTGTTAGAAGCTGGAGCACAGGGAGGTCAGTTGCCAGATGTATTTTGGATGCACTCAAATGAGAGTCAGAGATATATGGAAAACGACATGTTACTAGACTTGACAGATCAAATAGCAGAAAGCACTTTAATCGATCCGGCAAATTACCCTGATGACATCTGGGATTTGTACATATCAGACAAGAAATATTATGCGGTACCAAAAGATATAGATACGATTGCGTTGTGGTATAACAAGACGATGTTTGATGCTGCGGGGATAGAGTATCCAAACGAAGATTGGACATGGGACGATATGACACAAGCAGCTCGAAAACTTACCAAAGCTGATGGCAGTCAATATGGAATTGCGATGAGAAATGATACAAACCAAGAAGGATACTATAATATATTATATTCTAATGGTGGTAGAATTTTAAATGAAGATAAAACAAAGTCAATGCTAGATGATCCGAAGACTATTGAGGGAATGGAAGTTTTAGAAACGTGGATTAATGAAGGACTAATGCCATCGTTAGCAACAATGTCAGAAACTCCGGCAGAAGTTTTAATGCAGTCTGGGCAAGTTGCAATGGCTCTTCATGGCTCTTGGATGTTACCGTCATATAAAACGAGTGATTATGCATTAGCAAATATAGATATTGCAGAGCTTCCAAAATCTGCAGCAACCGGAGATCGGGTTTCTGTATATAATGGACTAGGCTGGGCAGCTGCAGCAAACACGGAGCATCCAGAAGAAGCGTGGAAGTTGGTGGAATACTTGGGTTCAGAAAAAGCACAGTTAAGGCAAGCGGAACTAGGAGTTACAATGTCGGCGTTTACAGGAACTTCTGATGCTTGGATTAATTCTTCAGATTTTAACTTGCAGGCATATATAAATATGATGGACAATATGGTAATTAGACCGTATTCTAGAAATACAGTTATTTGGGAAAATGACAACAACGAGGCTTTGAAAGCAGTCTATACAGGAGACGAAACTATGGAAGAAGCATTAAAAAAGATGGCAGCAGAAATGAATGAGACATTAGAAAACGAATAATTGTAAATGTTTATAAAAGAAGGGTTGATGTATATGGAAAAGAAAATGTCCGCCCAACAAAAAAATGAATGTATGTGGGGATGGCTATTTATTCTTCCTACTATTATAGGTTTGGTTGTACTAAATATCATTCCTATTTTCCAAACATTGTATCAAAGTTTTTTTAAGACAGGAGACTTTGGTAAAGGAAACATTTTTGTTGGATTAGATAATTATATGAAAGTTTTTGGAGATAGCGAAGTGTGGCAAGCGTTGGTAAATACATTTCAGTATGCTATTGTAGAAGTACCGTTATCGATTGCTATTGCCTTGGTGCTTGCAGTTGTATTAAATAGAAAAATGAAAGGGCGAACTATCTACCGTACAATTGTATTTTTGCCAATGGTTACTGCTCCTGCAGCGATTGCAATGGTTTGGAGATGGTTGCTTAATTCAAATTTTGGATTGATCAATAATATGTTTGGCTTAGATACACAGTGGGTTTCAGATCCTAAAATAGCAGTATATTCAATAGCTATTATTGGAGTATGGTCAATTTTGGGATATAACATGATTTTGTTTTTGTCGGGGCTACAAGAAATTCCTGCCGACTATTATGAGGCAGCAACAATCGATGGAGCAACAGGATTCAGAAGCTTTTTTCATATCACAATTCCGTTGTTATCGCCAACAATCTTTTTCGTATGCATTACTAGAATCATTGGATCTATGCAAGTGTTTGATTTAATCTATATGGTAATCGATAAATCTAATCCAGCATTGGCTGAGACGCAGTCTTTGGTATATTTATTTTATCAATACGCTTTTACAGAAAAGAACTTGGGCTATGGCTCAACAATCGTTGCATTATTGCTAGTGATTACATTGATTATTACAGTAATTCAAATGAAGTTGCAAAAAAAATGGGTGTTCTATAATTAGAAAGGGGAGATGATTTGTTATGGAAAAGAAATCGTATGATGTCTCTATAATTACACATGCGTTTATGATTATTGTTTCGGTAACTATGTTAGTTCCCTTTTTCTGGATGATATTAACATCGTTTAAAACAGTTTCTGAGACAATGCAGGTGAATCCATTTGTAATATTTCCGAAAGATTGGACATGGGCGGCATTTACTAATGTTATGGAAGAGATGAATTTTTTGGTGCTATATAAAAATACGCTATTGATGATTTTGTTTAGAATAGTGTGTGCAGTATTGACGGCAACTCTTGCGGGGTATGCATTTGCTCGATTGGAATTTAAAGGGAAGAATATAGCGTTTGCGGTAGTATTGCTTCAGATGATGGTACCAGTGCAAATCTTCTTAATTCCACAATATTTGATGGTGAGTAAAATGGGAATGTTGAACACGACATTTGCGTTAGTATTTCCAGGAATGGTTTCGGCATTTGGAACATTCTTGTTGCGTCAAGCATATATGGGATTGCCAAAAGAGTTAGAAGAAGCGGCAAAAATTGATGGATGTAATATAGGTCAAACGTTTTTATTTATAATGGCGCCACTGACTCGCTCAGCGATGGTAGCTTTAGGAATATTTACGGCCTTGTTTGCGTTTAAAGATTTGATGTGGCCAATGATTGTAAATACCGATAAAGCTCAGTTGGTATTGTCTTCTGCTCTTGCAAAAATGCAGGGACAATTTTCAACAAACTATCCAGAACTTATGGCAGCGTCGTTAATTGCTTGCGTACCGATGATTATTATTTATGTGATATTTCAAAAACAATTTATTCAAGGTATCGCAACAAGTGGCGGAAAATTATAATATATAATTAATAATAGATTGCTGTGCATAGAGATTGATTAGCGCAGCAATTATTTTTTTGGCAATTTTAGAATAATGGTTATCCGATGAAGGGGTTATAGAATCTGCTACCATTACTAAATGTCACATACATAGATATTGCGAAAAATATTACCATAAATATGAGGCTCAAGTAGTCTGCAACTGTAAAAGGCTTTTCGCTATACCAAGTTCTTTGCGTATTATTTCCAAACGCTCGGAGTTCCATTGCGGCACTGATAGTTTCGATGCGCTCTAAACTAGAAAATACAAGTGGTACAAGAATTGCAGAAATATGCTTAACTTTTGTTCTCAATTTGGCTTTTTTTGATAAATCTACGCCGCGGGCTTGTTGAGCAAATGTAATTTCTTGATAGCTGTTTTGAATATCTGGAATGTATCGTAAAGTAATTGAAACAGCATATGCGATCTTATAATTGACCCCAATTTTATTTAAAGAGGCAGCAAACTCACTAGGTTGTGTTGCAACAATAAATAGTAGTGCGAATGGCGTTACTGCGAAATATTTTAGAGTGATATTTAGATGATAGAATAGCTGCTCTGCCGTGACGGAATAATTACCTGCAATATCAAATAGGACAGTTTTGGTGCCATAAATTTCAACTCCTTGATATGGAGCAAAAATATAGATTGCTATATTGTTAATTACCAAAAATACTAATATAAAATAGACGATAAAGGAAATTTCACGAAACTGAATTTTGGATATTGCAAATACGATAAAGCTCAATATTAGTAATACAACTAAAACTCGAGTATCATATGATAGCATGGCGACAAAGGAGCATAGTAACAATATTATCAATTTGGTTGCTCCAGTTAGGCTATGTACAAATGAAGTTTTTTCAATATATCCCAGTGTTTTCAAAGCGTACCCTCCTATCATGTGATATAAAGCGTTTTACAAATTCTTTGGGTTGTGCAAGTCCGGCATAGATAGCTAATGTATATAACGATGTGACTTTTAAGTGGGCTGCTTCTATCAGATTTGTATCAGTTAGGACATCAACTGTTGCAGCTTCAGCTAGCTTATTGCCATCTGCTAATACGATTGCGCGATCGGTATATTCCAGCATTAGATGCATGTCGTGAGTTATAATGATTATGGTAATACCTTTTTGATTTAGCTCTCGTAGAAATTCCATAATTCGAGTATAATTTTTAAAATCTTGTCCTGCAGTAGGTTCATCTAAGATGATTATATCTGGGTTCATTACCAAAATAGAAGCAATAGTGACGCGCTTTTTTTGGCCAAAGCTAAGGGCGGAGATGGGCCAATTTCTAAAATGATACAACCCGCAAATTTTTAGTGTGGCATAAACTCGTTCTACGATTTTGGTAGCAGGAATGTTTTGGATTTTTAATCCAAATGCAACTTCATCGAATAGCATAGTTTGAGAAATCATTTGGTTGGGATTTTGTAATACGACACCAATATGGTTGGCACGCTCTGCAATTGAAAAAGGAAAAATGTCGTGATCATTAAACAAAATTTTGCCTCTGGTAGGTTTAAAAAATCCACAAATTAACTTTGCGATAGTAGATTTGCCGGCACCGTTTTTGCCAACTATACTTAACATTTCACCTTGATAAATAGTGAAGTTTATGTTATTTAATACTTTTGAAGAGGCAGAATAACTAAAGGAAACGTTTTTAAATTCGAGTATGGGATTTGTTAGTGCAGGTTTTGGTGCAGCAGGAATTTGGTCTTGCCACTCTTGAAGCTTTTGTGCCATGCCAGGAATGTGAAGAGAATTGATATTGCTGAGATTAGACCTAATAGCAAGTTCGATGTCTGCATATTTTAAGGCAGCAATATAGAGGGGTTCGCGGATACCAGCTTGTATTAAAGTATCGGTTATTAAAATATTATTGGGCGCATGATCTGCAACGATCTGTCCGTCATAAATTACAACAATTCTGTCTAAATGACAATGAAGAACATCTTCTAGTCGATGCTCAATAATTATAACGGTTTTGTCGTGGCCCACTTTATTAATTAGCTCGATAGCAGATTTTCCGGTAGCAGGATCTAAGTTTGCTAATGGCTCATCAAATAGCAAGATGGGCAAGTCGCGAATTAATGTACCGGCCAAAGTTACACGTTGCTTTTGACCGCCCGAAAGCTGATGTGGAGATGCCAGAAGATTGGATTCGATATCAACCATTTTTGCCGCATTAGCAACAAGGGCTTTCATTTCAGATTGAGCAATGGCATCGTTTTCGAGTTTGAATGCAATATCTTCTCCTACAGTTAGGCCAACGAATTGTCCATCAGGATCTTGAAGGACTGTTCCGACAGAGTTTGCAGCTTGTGCGATGCTAGAAATAGGGTTGCCACATATAGAAAGAGTGCCCGTATAAGCTCCTTCATAAAAAAAAGGAGCCAATCCATTGATGCAGTGAGATAAGGTGCTTTTTCCAGAGCCAGAAGGACCAACAATGAGTACTTTTTCGCCTTCATAAATGGTTAAGTTGATATTTTTCAGTGTGGGATATTTCTGATTTTTATATAAAAAGTTAAAATCTTTAAATTGAACTACAACTTTTTTCATGGTAAATACCTCTTAATTTTCTTTCTCTAAATTTTGGTGCTTTGTGCGCGTGTTAGAATATGTATAAAGAAGTGCAGTTCCGATTACGCCAACAGTAAGAATATTTGTGCTACCAGCTACTAATCCTTGCAAAAATACCTTATTTGCGGCTTCTTGATAAATAATAATATCTAATATAGGTGCAACAACACCCCAGGCAACTAAGTTGGCTACTATTTGGGTTAGGTTAAAAATGAGTATATTCTGTTTAGAAAATAATTGATTTTTGATGTTGATTTTTTTAGATACTAATCCTACTATAAGTCCAAATACAGCCGAGGCAATAATCCAGCTAAACCATAGCGAGCCATATGCAGTCAGATCCTTTAATATGTGTCCAATAAATCCGATGCATCCTCCTGCAAGAGGGCCGTACAATATTGCCATCAATGCCAAAAGCGCATATGCAGTTTGAATTTCTGTATTTGGTACCCCGGTTGGAATAGATGCAAATCTACTGAGAATTAAAAAAAGGGCAGAACCGATTCCTATTGCTACAATAGTTTTTATTTTCATTGTGGTATCACTCCTTTAAAAATTTTTAGATACTTTATAAATAATATCGTAATATTTAACAAAAGTCAATGCGAGTATATAAAAAAACCTTAATGCCAAAAATACGGCAGAAAGGTTATAGGAAATTATATTGTATTCTATTTTTGTAATTTGATTAAACGCTTAACTTTGCCTCCAAATAGTGTGAGGACAATTAATATTAAGAAAAACCAACAAATTGGAGTATTAAAAAAGACGATTAAGCTTCCGTCAGATTTGAGCAATGCAGTTCTAAAATTTTCTTCTGCTAATGGGCCCAAAATTAAGCCTAATATTGCAGGGCTAGTTGGAACTTTGAGTTTTGTGAAAAAATATCCAACGATGCCAGCGACTAACATTACACCAACATCAAACAAATTATTTCGCATAGCATAGCTGCCTATAACACATAAAATGAATATTATAGGAACCAAAATAGGTTTAGGTACACTTAATACTTTGGTAAATAAACGCAAACAACTTAAACCCAAAAATACCATCATGGTATTAGCAATGAACATCCCGAAGAATATTGTATATACTAACACTTCGTTATTTTTAAATAGCATAGGACCAGGAGTTAGCCCTTGTATTGTTAATGCACCAATCATGATGGCGGCTACTGCATCTCCTGGAACACCAAGGGTTAGCATAGGAATCATAGCACCGCCGGTAACTCCATTGTTTCCGCCCTCGGATGCGGCAACAGCTTCGGGAACTCCGGTGCCAAATTTTTCAGGATGCTTAGAAACTGATCGCGCTGCATTATAACTTACAAATGAGCCAATGTCAGCACCAGCGCCGGGAACTATGCCTATAAATGTTCCGATAAGACCGGTTAGAGGTGCAGTCTTAAACATAGTTATAAAATCAGCTTTGCTAGGAATGACTCGGGTAACATTACAATTGATTTCTTCTTTATCAAAAATGGTTTCGATAGATTCAAATGCCTGGCTCATTGCAAACAACCCGATCATAATGGGAATATATTGAACGCCAGATAGAACATTGACATTATCAGAAAATCGTATATAGCTAGTGACACTGTCAATTCCAATAGTAGCGATTAGTATGCCCAAGAGTCCGCACATCAAGCCTTTTTCCATATCAGAACCAGAAATACTAGAGATGATGCAAAGTCCAAATAACGCAAGCAAAAAGAATTCTGCGGAACTAAATTCTAAGGCCAATTTAGCAAGCTGGGGACTAATTAACCATAAACAAAGTACGCTAACAACGCCTCCGATATAACTAGAAATTGTTGCTATGCCTAGTGCACGGCCAGCTTCACCGCGTTTAGAAAATTCGTAGCCATCGATGGCAGTTGCCGCTGATGCTGGAGTTCCTGGAGTGTGGAGCAAAATAGCAGAAATGGATCCACCATAAATTGCGCCTACATAAATTCCTAATAACATAAGTATGCCAGCCTCAGCTTCCATTCCAAAAGTGAGAGGAAGAAGTAGAGCAACACCCATCGTTGCGGTTAACCCGGGCAATGCTCCGATGCAAATTCCAGCAGAAACGCCAAGTAACATATATAGTAATATCATAGGTTGTAGTGTATTTTGAAAAACTTCCATAGCCATAATTTTATCCTCCCATTATAACGCAATGATGCCAAAATCGACAGGCACATTTAATAAGAAACGAAACACGCAATAAATTATGAGTGTAGTTACTATAGAAATCGTTGCTGTCTGCCAAAGCTTCAATTTTGCAAACCATTGAATAAAGCCAAATAGCAATATTAGGGAAGATAGTAAAAAGCCAACGGTTTCGAGTATGGCAACATAAAGAATCAGTATAAGCATCGATATGTAAACTCTTTTTGTTCCGGGGCTGAGAAAAACCACTTCGGTGTTAGCGATTTGATTTTTAAAGGATTTGAACAGCAGTTTAGCGGAAACAGCAAATAAAATTATAGCAACTATCATAGGCCAAAGTCCAGGACCGGGAACACCTGTCCCATATGCTGCTGCTTTTGGATATCCTGCAGAAATAACAATAACAACGATGCTAAGTATCATGCAAAATATAGCAAATACAATATTTCCTCTTTTCATAATTTGCTCCTTTCATTATAGAAAAAGGGCCACTACTGTAGCCCCTAAATAAATGTTTTATTGAATTTTGAGACCTAAATCATTAACCAGTTCTGTGTAAATTGTTAAATCATTTTTCATACGTTCGGCATATGAAGCACCATCCATAGTTTCTATAATGTTGTTAGAATTATTCATAAATTCTATAAATTCTTGGGATTGCGCAGCGTCCATAAATATTTCATAAAGTTCAGCAACTACTTCGTCTGGAGTATCTGCAGGAACGCTTAGACCACGCCAAGTTCCGAGTACAGAATCGTAGCCTTGTTCTTTAGCAGTAGGAACATCGGGAATGGCGTCAATTCTATTATCTGCTAGCACACCCAAAACTTTAAAATCGCCACTTTCTACATAGTTGGCAACTTCCGCATATGATACTGCAACAGCGTCGATGTGCTCACCTAATAAATCGGTTATAGCACCCGCGGCACCGTCGTATGCTATATGTTTAAAATCAGCACCAGTTTCTTTTGCAAGCCCCGCAGCAGCCAAGTGCCAGATGGCGCCATTGCCAGAGTTGCCGATTTGTAATTGATCTGATTTACTGTATGTAATAAAATCTTCTAACGAATGAAATCGATCGTCATCAGCTTTTACAGTAATGGCGGCTGCGGCAGTATTAACCATCATAAGAGGTTTGAACATGGTGTATGTTAAACCAGCATTGATGCCCATAGCTTCTAAAGTTATAAGCTCGACAGTTGTCATTGTGATTGTGGTGCCGTCTGGATCAGAATGCGCTCCTACTAGCATACCCGTGGCTCCGCCTCCACCGGCACGATTTTCAACGGTAATATTTTTGAAAGAACCTTTAGCCGCATCTGCTAAGGCACGCATTACAGTATCGGTGCCACCTCCAGCATCGTATGGGACAATACAAGTTATACTCTCTTTAGAAAAATCAATTTCGGCAGGAGTAGAGGTAGTGGCATTTCCACAGGCAACCATATTAGTAGATATAGCCGCAATAAGCGTAAAAGTAAATATTTTTTTGAATACTTTATTCATATAGAACCTCCGAATATTAAATATATATTGTAATATCATAATATAAGTTTGATAGTTTGTCAATGTTAAATGGATGTTTTAGTATTCTGAGTAGATTGTAAAAGTATCCTTGCCTTCTCGTTTTGAATTATAAAGCGCAGCATCAGCCACAATATATAAATCTTTAAAATTACACATAGTATTATCTACTACTGCAATACCAATGCTAGCAGAAATAGTTACCGATATACTTTCGCCCGAATATGTTTTTTTAAGTAGTTGACTAGCTTTGGTAGCTATTTTTATAATATCAGATTTAGTTTTTGTTGTTCTGAGAAAAACCATAAATTCATCGCCTCCAACACGACCGATGATATCTTGAGTAGGATCAAAAATATCTTTTAAAGTTTGTGCAATATCTTTAATCACATCATCACCTACATCGTGACCTAAGTTATCATTTATGGCTTTAAAATTGTCTGCATCTATCATAAATAATGCTCCAGAAGCAGTATTTTTGAGATGTTGATTGATTAAATTTTCTGTTGTCATTTTATTATATAGGCCAGAGAGACTATCTATTTCGGATAAAGATAGTAATTTTTTGGCATTAGTAATATCATTAATTATAAGCAATGCTATGATTTGTGTTGATACAGAACTTTTTTCTAAGAAAACGTCAACTCTAAACCAGTGATAAGGTTTGTCAGGACTGTCACGTAAACGATATTCAAAGGAATAGTTTATGTTATTATCAAAAAAAGCTTGTAACATATATTGACAATTAGAAATATTGATAGTTTTTTCTTTATCATCAGGATGAATTTGATTGTTAATCATATCTGAAATGACTTGATTATAGGAGGATCCAATGAAAACTGTATTAATACTTCCTTGATAGGCATGGTTTAATATCCTGCCTGTAGTGCAGTCAACATGAAGAGTAACTGTAGATCCTAAGACTACAGATTTTTTATATATTTCATTTAATTGAAATTGATTTTCTAGGGTAACTCTGCTTTCTTCCAAAATTTCAATTCCTATAACCATAAAAATACCAATTAAATTAACAACAAACCAGCTGATGCCTTGAATAAACTGTTGAAGTATGTGCTTGGTAGAATAAAAATCTGAATAATTGGCTGATGCAGTAGTTAATATAGCCACAATTGTTGTAATTTCTAGAATCAATAGTATTTTTATTCGATTGGTATCTTGAGCCATTTTCTGTAAATATTTAGGAGTAGCATACTTTAATAATAGTAAGGTCATTATTATACAAGTTATAGAAATAATTATTCTGGAGTGTAATAATAGAACAGGATTATTTATAATAGTATTCATACTCATAGAAAAAAATAAGCTCATTACTGGAACAACTATTGCGCCTACACAAAATAGTTGTATTACCATTGTTAAAGCAATAGTGATTTTGATGTATATAAATTTTTCGTAAAAAAGTATTACTTCGGTACAATAAACTAAAATAAAAATGAAGTATGCCCCGACCAATGAAATAGGGATTAGTGAGACCCAAAATGCTCCAAATATTGTATTAAATAGTGAAATAATATAAGTATAATGTTTAGCTATTTTTAATGGTAAAATTTTAGAAAGCATATCAAAAAATATTATGTTATGTATAAAAAATATAGCTAAAAATATTATTGATAATATAATAATCATCTCCTTTATACTAGATTATGCGTTATAAAGCGTAAATTGATTTCTCCCCATCTTTTTAGAAGTATAAAGTGCGCTATCGGCTCTAACATATAAATCTTTAAAGTCATTTATATTGGCAGTGACTTCTGCAATTCCTACACTAGCAGACGTTTCAACAGAAACAGTGTCGTTAGAATAGGTGCGTTTTAACTTAGTACAAACGTTGGTTGCAGCTTCAACTAAATTAAATTCATTACTTCCTTTTGTTATAAAAACCATAAACTCATCTCCTCCAACACGCCCAACAATAGCATCTTCTGTAAATAGCTCTGTTAAAGTATGAGCTATATTGACAATTACGGTATCTCCAATATCATGCCCTAAATTATCATTAATTTGTTTAAAATAATCACCGTCTATCATGAATAATATACCATTTTTATGGATTGCTAGATGTTGGTTAATTAGATTTTCTGTAATAACTTTGTTATATAATCCGGTAAGAGTATCTCGTTCAGCCTGAAACTCTAATTCTTTTGCATCATGGATATCTTTAATTACTAGTAATGCTAAAATATTGTTAGTTGCAGTATCTTTTTCTAGAAATATATCTATTTTAGACCAACGAAAATTTATGGTAGTATATTCTTGAAACCTATATTCAAAAGAGTACTTTATAGTATTTTGGTCAAAAACGCTTAACATATAATCGATACTTGAAAGGTATAAAACTTGGTCTTTGTCCTCGGGATGAACTTGATAGTTAATAATTAAATTTGACATAACGTTGAGATATGAAGAGCCAATAACTTCTGTTACACGTTCTCCTTTATGTACAAAATTTAACACTTTGCCAGTGGTACAGTCAACTTGTATTGTGGCTTCGGTTTCATTAATTAAAGTGTTTTTGTAAATACCTTCAAGATGAAGCTTATTTTCGAGACGGATTTTGTGTTCGGCTAGTAATTCGAAACCAATTAGCATAAATATCCCTGTATATTCAACTACAAGCCAACTAATTCCTTGAACAATTTGCTGAGATAGTTGTTCACTTGTTGGAGTGTCTAGATAATATACGGATGACGTTGCTATGATAGAACTAATGGCAGTAATTTCCAGGGTTAAAAATACTTTGATTCGATTTGCATCGTGCCCCATTTTTTTTAAATAAGGTGCAGGAATTAATATAAGTACTATAAACATCGCGACACCACAAAAGAGTGAAATGAGCATTCGAGAACGCAATAATAAATCTGTATTATTCATTATATAATTCATACTATCGTGGATTCCCATACTCATAATAGGTACAGTTATGGCTTCGATACATAATAAATGAACAATGATGGTAAGTGCAACGGCAATTTTAGTATATATATATCCACTATAAAAAATAACAACTTCAAGACAATAAAAAACAGAAAAAATGATATAGGGCCAAAAGATAGATTCTCCCACAAAATTAAGGGCAAATGAAGCTGCTAAGATATTTATAAATGCCACAAGATAATGAGTTTTTTTACTAAGTTTTAGGTCTAAAACTTTTGAAACTATTCCAAAGAATATGATGTTATGTAAAAAAAATATAGCTAAATATACAATGAATGTTAAGTTCATATTGTGATCTCCTTTTTTATTAATCATATCACTATGATAAGCTATGCAAAGTAAATTGTCAATTGAAGTGCATAAATAAATAAAACTGCTATACTCATTAAAAAGTATAGCAGCTACATTGTATTATTTAATTAATAGAGAGTTGCCATCCATTTCTGCTGGTTTGTCTAGCCCCATCATATCTAATAAAGTTGGCGCAAGATCTGCAAGTTTTCCGCCGTCTTTTAATTTGTTTACACCCGGATAGTTGACAAGAATAAGAGGAACAGGGTTTGTGGTATGAGCTGTGAAAGGCCCTCCGGTTTCGGGATCGATCATTTGGTCTGCATTTCCGTGGTCAGCAGTTATAAGAGCGGATCCCCCTGTGGCTTTAATTGCTTTAATAACTTGTTCTACCGATTTATCGACTGCCTCCACAGCTGCCATAGCGGCGTCCATGCTGCCGGTATGTCCAACCATATCGCTGTTTGCATAGTTTGCAATGATCACATCATATTTTTTGCTTTCGATTGCTTCGGTAAGTTTATCTGCAACTTCGTAGATACTCATTTCTGGTTGAAGATCATATGTTGCAACTTTTGGAGATGGTATAAGAATGCGTTCTTCGTTTTCGTTGGGCTCTTCTATTCCTCCATTAAAGAAAAATGTGACGTGAGCATACTTTTCTGTTTCGGCAATACGGAGTTGTTTTTTGCCTAAGTGCGCAAGGTATTCACCTAAAGTATTTGTTAAGATTTCTGGAGTAAATGCAACTTCTTTATCAACAATGGTGATGTCATATTGAGTAAGGGCAACAAAAGTGACAGGAATTAAGTTGCGATTAAACCCAGTAAATTCTTTATCAACAATGGCTCTAGTGATTTCTCTGGCACGGTCTGGTCTAAAGTTGAAGAAAATTACAGAGTCACCCTTTTTAATTTTGCCTATAGCGTGACCACTTTTGGTGACTACAGTAGGTACCACAAATTCATCGAGTATATTTTCATCATAAGATTTTTGCATTATAGTGGAAACATTTTCACTCGTATTGCCTTCACCTTTGCAAAGTGCATTGTACGCCACTTCAACTCTTTCCCAACGATTGTCTCGATCCATTGCATAATATCTTCCGGAAATACTAGCAATTTTTCCAAGGCCGATTTCGCGTAATTTAGCTTGAAGTTGGTCTACAAAATCTTTTCCAGAGTCTGGAGCCACATCTCTTCCGTCCATAAAGGCGTGAACATAAAGTTCTGTAACTCCCAGGTTCTTTGCCATTTCTATAAGACCATATAGATGCGTGTTATGACTGTGCACACCGCCATCTGATAAAAGTCCCATTAGATGTACTGCCTTGCCTTCGTCACGAGCTTTTTCCATCGCGCCTTTGAGTGCGGGGTTTTCTAGGATAGTACCATCTTCTATTGCTTTGGTGATGCGAGTAAGTTCTTGATATACAATTCGTCCGGCGCCGATGTTTAGGTGTCCAACTTCGGAGTTGCCCATTTGTCCAGCAGGTAACCCAACCTCCAAACCGCTAGCAGCAATTGAAGTATGTGGACAAGATTCCATTAGTTGATCAATATAAGGAGTTTTTCCAAGTTTAACAGCATTTCCTTCTGTTGCTTGATTTAAACCAAAGCCATCTAAAATTAATAATAGTGTTGCCATAAAAGCTCTCATTCCTTTCGATTATACACTAAAATAGTGATTAGTAATCATTCACTAATCACTACTTACTACTAACTAATAATTGACAATATCAGAAAAGTCAGCTTTTAGGCTAGCGCCACCAACAAGTCCGCCATCAATGTTACCCATATTAAATAACTCGTTTGCGTTTCCAGCATTTACAGAACCGCCGTATTGGATGCGAATTTCATCTGCAACTTTGTCGCTATAAATTTCTCCAACCACGTCTCTTATTGCTTTGCAGACTTCTTCGGCTTCTGCGTTAGTTGCAGTTTTGCCAGTTCCGATTGCCCAAATAGGTTCATAAGCGATAATAACTTTTTTGGCCGCTTCGGCGCAGACATCTTTTAAAGCAATTTTAGTTTGAAGTCTAACAAGATCTACGGTAATTCCTTGTTCTCTTTGTTCAAGACTTTCTCCAACACAAATTATAGGAATAAGATTATGCTTAATTGCGGCAAGAACTTTTTTATTTACAGATTCATCTGTTTCGGCAAAGTATTGTCTTCTTTCGGAGTGGCCGATAATTACGTATTTTACACCCATTTCTACAAGCATATCAGGAGCAATTTCTCCAGTGTATGCACCGTTTTCTTCGAAATACATATTTTGAGCACCAACGGCTATGTTTGTACCTGCCGTTGCTTTAAGTACAGCATCTAGGCAAACGAAAGTTGGGCAAAATATTACATCTACAGCATCGGTATTAACTTTATCTTTTAATAAGTTGACAAGCTCTACTGCCTCCTTAGGGGTTTTATTCATCTTCCAGTTACCAGCAATAATCTTTTTACGCATAACATCCTCCAATAAATTTATTTTAATTGAGATCTCTGTCCCCCACGAAAGGGGAAAGAATTATTACATATCATCTGCTGCTGCCACGCCAGGAAGTACTTTTCCTTCTAAATACTCAAGGCTTGCTCCGCCACCAGTAGAAATGTGTGTCATTTTATCAGCAAGACCTAAAAGGTTAACGGCACTCACAGAGTCGCCACCTCCAACAACGGTGATAGCATCAACGAGTTTTGCAAGTGATTCACCAACGGCAAGGGTACCTTTGTTAAAGTTTTCAAATTCGAATACACCCATAGGCCCATTCCAAACAACAGTCTTAGCACCTTCAAGAGCTTTTTGGAAGATCGCTATAGATTTTGGTCCAATATCGTATCCAGCCCATCCATCAGGAATTTCTTCTACAACTTTAAATTCAGTATCATTTTTGAATTCTTTTCCGACAACTGTATCAACAGGAAGAAGTAAATTTACGCCTTTGTCTTTGGCTTTTTGTAGCATTTCACCAGCATATTCAACTTTGTCAGCCTCTAAAAGAGAGTTGCCAACAGGCTTGCCTTGAGCTTTCATAAATGTGTATGCCATACCGCCACCGATAATTAATGTATCCACCTTATCCAAAAGATTATTGATTACACCAATTTTATCAGAAACTTTTGCTCCGCCAAGAATAGCAACAAAAGGACGAACAGGCTTTTCAACTGCTCCACCTAAAAATTTGATTTCATTTTCCATTAGGTATCCAACGACATTTTGTTTGCAATATTGAGTGACACCAACATTTGAACAGTGAGCTCTGTGAGCAGTACCAAATGCGTCGTTAACAGAAATTTCATCGTCACAAAGTGCCGCAAGTTCTTTTGCAAAACCCTTCGCAGCTTCTGGATCTTTGGAATATTTTTCCTCTTCTGGTCTAAATCTAGTATTTTGAAGAAGCATTACTTCGCCGTCTTTTAAATCTTTTGCCATAGCCTGTGCAATTTCACCAGTAACGGTAGGGTCGTCAGCAAACTTAACAGGAACTCCTAAGTGTTTCGAAAGACTAACAGCAACAGGTTCTAGTGTAAGCTCTGGCTTTACAGTGCCCTTTGGTTTTCCTAAGTGAGAGCATAAAATAATTTTGGCACCGCCATCAATAAGCTTTTTAATAGTTGGGAGTGCACCAAGTATACGGTTTTCGTTTTGGATTACACCTTCTTTTAGAGGAACATTAAAGTCGCAACGTACTAATACTTTTTTACCTTTGATATCTTTTAAATTGTCAACCGATTTTTTCATGTCATTCTCCTTTGATTAGGTATTGATTGGTATTTAGATGACGAAAAAGATCCAGCCCCAAAGGACCGGACCCTTTTTAGGACCAATTATTTTAATTCTGCGAAGTATTTGATAGTTCTAACCATGTTGCTAGTATAAGAATTTTCATTATCATACCAAGAAACAACTTTTACAAGAGAAGCGTTGTCGCATAATTCTTGTACTTTGGTTTGAGTAGAATCAAATAGTGAACCACAAGTGATTCCAACGATGTCACTAGATACTAATTCTTCATCAGCATAACCAAATGAAGGTGTTTCGTTTGCTTTCATAGCTTTATTAATTTCATCTGCAGTAACTTTTTTCTCAACTACAGCAACAAGTTCGGTTAGTGAACCAGTAGCTACAGGAACTCTTTGAGCAGCTCCGTCGAGTTTTTTATTAAGTTCAGGAATAACCAAGCCGATTGCTTTTGCAGCACCAGTTGAGTTTGGAACAATGTTAAACGCGGCAGCTCTAGCACGTCTTAAGTCACCTTTTGGATGAGGTCCATCAAGAGTCATTTGATCACCTGTAAGAGCGTGAATAGTAGTCATGAAACCTTTTTTGATAGGAGCTAAGTCGTTAAGAGCTTTTGCCATAGGAGCTAGACAATTTGTAGTACAAGAAGCTGCAGAAATAATTGTATCAGTTGTTTTTAATGTGCCTTCGTTAACTCCAAATACAATTGTTGGAAGGTCATCACCGGCTGGAGCAGAAATAATAACTTTTTTAGCTCCTGCATCGATATGAGCTTGAGATTTTGCTTTTGAAGTATAAAAGCCAGTACATTCAAGTACAACGTCTACACCAAGTTTACCCCAAGGGAGGTTTTTAGCATCTCTTTCAGCATAAATTTTGATTTCGTTGCCGTCAACAACGATAGAATCTGCTTTAGCGCTAACTTTATCTGCTAAGTTGTATCTACCTTGAGCAGTGTCATACTTTAATAAATGAGCAAGCATTTTAGGATCTGTTAAGTCGTTGATTGCAACTACTTCATATCCTTCCGCACCGAACATTTGTCTAAACGCAAGTCTACCAATTCTTCCAAAACCATTAATTGCTACTTTTACTGCCATTTAAAAAATCCTCCTTAAAAAATTAAAATTAATTGATGATGTTCTTCTACCGCAATTGGGTGAATTGCAGTAAAAATTTAAACCTTAATTAGCATAGCATAAGTTATCCAAAATAATCAAGGAGTTTGAGGAATTTTTTTTAATTCAAAATTACACAATATTTTACAACAAACTAGTATCGAATATCAGAATTTATAAATTTGCAAACCTTTATAAGTTATAAAGGTAGATTGTGAACAACAGCGTGGCAAAAAGGGACATAGTCTAACTTCTATATAATTTTTGCAAATATTTATATTTATTTATCATGATTTGCGGAGTTATTCAAAATAATTACCGTATTGGTTAAAAATATTTTTTACAACATCATAAGCAAGTTTTGGACGTCGATATTCATCAACAATCCCTTTGTTATTATGAAGCCTTCCGCGTTCTTTAAACCAACCAGCACTCACTTGACAGTCGCAGTATTGCCATATAAATACTCCAGTGCAAGCCGCATTTTCTAGCATCGGCGTAATTTGTTTAGCAATGATGTCTGCTTGTCCCTCTTCGGACCACTTTTCTTTAGAACGCTGGCGATATCCATAAATGGCACCGCAGCCGATCTCGCTTACGATAAATGGTTTAACTTTTCCGGCAGTATCGTTGGCATAGTTAATGTGCTTTTGCAAAACTTCTGCAACATCTCCAGGAAGATACCATAGAGGATACATATTATTTGAAACTACTGTAGGATAGGCAAAACAGATGTCTTTGTAGTGTTTGTTGCTTGCAAAAGTATTTGGACGAGATGGATCCAAAATTTGCAGTTGCTCGAGCTGTATTTTGTGATAGCTAGCATAAGGTTCTTTTTGGCTGATGCATTCGTTGAGGACTCCCCAAATGAAAATGCTAGGGTGATTGTAGTGGCAGTCGACCATCTCGTTGATGCAAGAAATAGATTGAGGCATAAAATTGGGATTGTCCATATCCTCTTCCTTAAAGCCACGTGCGTGAGCCTCTTCCCAGACCAAAATTCCGGCTTCATCACACAAGTCAAGGAATAATTCATCATTTGGATAATGCGAAGTTCTAATGGCATTTGCACCCATGTCCTTAATTTGCTCGATATCATGAACCATTGAAGCATAAGGCAAAGAGCAGCCAAATTCTGGATGATCTTCGTGGCGATTAAATCCCTTAATTCTGATGCGTTTGCCATTCAATAAAATTTGGTTGCCGTCTAATGTAATTTCTCTAAACCCGACTGTTTCGATTAAATCATCGTGAATTTCTTTGTCGACAATGATCCAAGTTTTGAGCAGGTATAAATTTGGCGATTCCATATCCCAAGGCAAAACATTAGGGAACTCAAATTCATTTTCTAGCTCGGTTAAAGAATTTTTGAGAAATACGGTTGATTCGGAGCCAAACCCGCCAAGAATAGTTTCTAGCATAAAATCGATATTTCCAAGGATGTCTTGGTCAGAAACATTTTCTACAATTACACGAATTTTAGCAGTCCAAAGATCGCCTTTTTTTACAGGGGTAAAATACAAGTTTCTAATATACAAACTCTGCAGTCGTTCAATAACAACGCCGCGTGTGATGCCACCATAGGTCATATAGTCGTTTTCTTTATGAAGAACAGAATCTGAGTTGAATCTATTATCAACTTCTACTTTTAATATGTGGTTGCCTTCGTCGAGATCTTTGATAACAACTTCAAAAGGAGTATAGGCGTTGTAGTGGAAGGTGACAAATTGGTCGTCAATATAAACTTTGGCAGTGTGGCTAACACCTTTAAAAACAAGTCTGATACTGCCACCAGCATAAAAATTTTTATAAAAAGTGCCGCTGCCTCTATAATTCAAAAAGTCGGGATGTTTTTCTAAACAAGAAGGAACATAAATTTGATAGCTCTTGCCTTTATGTTCTCCTTCATTTGGTATATAATTCCAAAATGTGTTGCTCAGTATCTCATAATTTCTACAAACATTAGTTTTGAATGCACGAATCATAGTAAATAACTCCTTTTATATAAAATTTTGAGAAGTAAAAATATGTTATTTGATAGCATTTTTCATTACTCTAACATATTCTTCCACATAATCAGGTGAATTTATACCATGTTCTTCTATAATTTTTACGATTGCACTGCCGACAATAACTCCGTCTGAGATTTCGCTCATTTGTTTCGCTTGCTGTGGTGTCGAAATGCCAAATCCAATCATGCAAGGAACATCGGTAATTTGTTTAACTTTTGAAATGATTGCTCCAATGTCGGTTGTTAGTGTATCGCGAACGCCTGTTACGCCTAATGAAGAAACGCAATACAAAAAGCCTTCTGCCTCTTTGGCAATTTTGGCAAGACGAGCTTCTGATGTTAAGGCGATCAGCGAAATTAATTTGATGTTATGAGCAGCGCACTCTTCGTATATTTCATGTTTCTCTTCATATGGCAGATCGGGTACGATTATTGCACAGACTCCGGTTTCGTTACATTGTTCCATAAACTTAGCAGCACCATAGGTAAAAATTGGATTGATATACGTCATAATTGCAAGCGGAACGGTAACTTCGGATTTGATGCTTCGTAGCATATCGAAAATAGCATCGGTTGTAACTCCATTTGCTAGGGCACGCATTGTGGCTCTTTGAATAATAGGTCCTTCTGCAACAGGATCAGAGAAGGGAAGTCCGATTTCGATTAGGTCCGCACCAGCTTTTTGCATTCTAAGAATGAGCTCTCGCGATGTGGCAAGGTCAGGGTCTCCAGCTGTTATAAATGGAATGAAAGCCTTTGTGGCAAAGTTAAAATTTTTCATAATTTATTCCTCCAAGTTTATGCCTTGATATTTTGCAACCATGGCAACATCTTTGTCGCCACGTCCAGAAATTGTGATTACTATGATATCTTCGTGGGTCATGTCCTTTGCGATCTGTATGGCTAAAGCAACGGCGTGAGCACTTTCTATTGCAGGAATCACGCCCTCCATTTTGGATAAATAGTAAAATGCGGCAACAGATTCGTCGTCTGATATAGGCACGTAGGTTGCGCGGCCCAAATCGTGTAGATGCGCATGTTCTGGACCAATTCCTGGGTAGTCTAGTCCTGCAGAAATCGAGTGTACAGGTGCAATCTGTCCATAATTATCTTGGCAAAAGAACGTCTTCATTCCATGAAATATTCCGACAGAACCTTTATTTACAGATGCGGCGTGAAATGGGGTGTGGATACCTTCTCCTGCAGCTTCCGCGGCAAAAAGCTTAACGTTGGCATCGTCGATAAATGTATAAAACGTTCCGATAGCATTGCTCCCACCCCCGACACAGGCAACAACAGCATTGGGTAGTCTCCCCTCGGCTTCAAAAATTTGTGACTTGATTTCTTCTCCGATAACTTTTTGAAAATCCCGCACGATTAGCGGAAAAGGATGTGGCCCAACAACTGATCCCATTACATAGTGAGTGTCCGCAATTCTAGAAACCCACTCTCGAAGCGTTTCGTTGACAGCATCTTTGAGAGTTTGGGTGCCGCTGGTTACCGGGTGAACAGTAGCTCCTAATAGTTCCATTCGAAAAACGTTGAGTGCTTGCCTTTGCGTATCTTCTTTACCCATAAATATTTCGCATTCCATGCCCATAAGTGCTGCTACTGTGGCAGTGGCAACTCCATGCTGACCTGCACCAGTTTCTGCAATGACACGAGTTTTACCCATCTTCTTTGCGAGTAACATTTGTCCGATAACATTGTTGATTTTATGTGAACCAGTGTGATTTAAATCTTCACGCTTTAAATAAATTTTGGGACCGCCAAGATCTTTTGTCATCCTTTCTGCAAAATATAGAGACGAAGGTCTGTTGGCATAATGCTTCGATAGATACTGTAGCTCTTTGCAAAATTGCGGATCATCCTTATAATGGTTATATGCCTTCTCTAACTCATCTAGTGCGCTCATCAAGGTTTCTGGAATAAATTGCCCTCCAAAATTACCATATCTACTCATATTATTTCTCCTTTTTTGCTGCAGCAAGTGTGTGCCTACAATGTAATATTATATTTTTTATTTTATCATAATTTTTGACGCCATCGATTTCGACGCCAGAGTTTATATCAAGTGCAAATGGGTTCGCCGAAATGGCTGAATCAATGTTGTTGATGTTTAAACCTCCAGCCAAAAAAATCTTGTGCTTCGTTGCTGGAATTAGGGTATAGTCAAACGTTTTGCCAACGCCACCATAGCTATTTTCATGAAATGTATCTAATAGTAAATAGTCGCATGATAACTCATCGGCGGCAAGGATTTGCGCGGTGCTTTTTACTCGTACTGCCTTAATAATAGGTTTATCTGTCAAAGATTTTAAGTTGTTAATATATTCTGAAGTTTCGTCACCATGAAGTTGGATAAAGTCGATTGCAGAGTCTGCTGCAGCAGCAATGAAGTCTAGGTCTGCATTGACAAAAACTCCAACGGTTGCAACATCTGCTGCGAGCTCGGCCTTTATGGTGACTGCATCTGCCAGAGTAATTCGTCTCTTGCTAGGTGCAAAGATAAATCCGATATAATCAGGTTTAAATTCATTGATAGCTCGGAGGTCTTGGGTAGATGTAATTCCACAAATTTTAATTTTCATGGCAACCCTTCAATTCGTTTAAGATACGTGTTTTATCGGTTTGCTTGACTAAAGTTTCGCCAATCAATACGGCATTGACATGAGCAGCTTCTAATATTTCAACATCAGTGCGGGTGCGAATGCCGCTCTCAGCTACAAAAACTATATCTGCTGGGACCAATGCGCGCAATGCAACGGAGGTGTTGATATCTACATTGAAAGTTTTTAGATCTCGATTGTTGACACCTATAATCTCTGCGCCGGCAGCCAAGGCTCGCGAAACTTCTGTTGCATCATGAGTTTCAACTAAGGCATCTAGTTGTAAAGACTTTGCAATAGCAAGATATTCTGCAAGCGCGGCATCGTCAAGTGCTGAGCAGATGAGCAATACTGCACTAGCACCATCAACTTTTGCCTGATAAATTTGATATGGATCAATTATAAAATCTTTCTTTAACAGAGGAATTTTTACGATTCTGCTTATTTGAGCCAAATATTGGGAGCTGCCTAAAAAAAATTCGGGTTCTGTAAGCACCGATATGGCTGCTGCACCTGCGATTTCATAGTCGATTGCTATTTGTTTATAATCGAAATCAGCGACCATAATTCCTTTGGATGGGGAAGCTTTTTTCACTTCACAAATGAAATTGATAGCATCCATATTGGAGATTGCTGCTTTAAAACTGGGTTTGGCTGGAGCGGCAGCGGCTAATTCGCGAACCGTTGACTCGGGAGTTTTTAATTTTTCGGCATCAACCCTAAGTTTTGTGGCTTGCAAAATTTTATCTAAAATCATTATCTATACCCTCCCGTTACTCATTTTAATTAGTTCGTTTAATTTTTCAATAGCTTGCCCGTTATCAATCGCTGCAGTAGCAAGTTCTACGCCTGCAGAAATGCTAATATCAAGTGCAACATAAAGTGCAAGTGCAGTATTGAGTATGACAACGTCGCGTTTTGGACCTCGTTCGATTCCCGCAAGGATGTCTCTAGTGATTTGAGCATTTTCTGTTGCATCGCCACCCACTAAATCAGCCATTTCGCAAAAATTAAAGCCAAAGTCACGTGGGTCCAAATAGTATGATGTGAGATTGTTATTCTTTATTTCGCAAACATAGGTGAGATCTGTGAGTGTGGCTTCGTCGAGACCATCTTTGCCATGAATGACTAGTGCGCGCTTGATGCCTAAATTGTTGAGCACTTCTGCAAGAGGAACAACCAGCTTTTCGTCGTATACACCCATTACTTGAAAAGAAGCGAATGCGGGGTTAATGAGAGGTCCAAGTATATTAAAAACGGTGCGAATCCCCATTTTTTTGCGAGCGGAAGCCACATGTTTCATAGATGAATGAAATAATGGTGCAAACATAAATGTGATGCCAGTGTTCATAAGAACTTTGTGTGCATCTTCCGCGAGATTGATATTGACACCGAGTGCCTCCAAAACATCTGCAGAACCGCTTTTGCTGGAAACACTGCGATTGCCATGCTTTGCAACTCGGACACCACAGGCAGCTGCTACCAATGCTGTAGTCGTAGAAATATTAAATGTGTTGGTGTTATCGCCACCGGTGCCAACAATATCAAGCACATCAGAATCGGTGGGTACTTTAAGTGCTCGATTTCTGAGAATTCTTGCAAAGGCGGTGATTTCTTCAGAAGTTTCACCTTTGATGCGAAGCGCAGTGAGAAATGTTGCTATTTTAACTTCATCAACTTTGCCTGTCATTATATCCGTCATTGCGGCAGTGGCAAGGTCTGCATGTAAATTTTGGCCGTTCAAAAGTTTTCGTATTGCTTGATCAATCATAATATATACTCCTAAAATTTATTTATTTAAAGTCTGTGTGTCTAAAAAATTTTGGATCATGGCATCTCCATCTATAGTCAAAATTGATTCAGGATGAAATTGTAGACCGTATATCTCATAATTTACATGTTTGACAGCCATCACTTCATTATCATTAGCAGTGGCAATGACGTGCAAACATTCGGGTAAATTTGTACCAATTAGAGAATGGTATCGTCCAACTTTAATTTTCGAAGGCAAATTTTTAAATAGCTTGTTGTCATTATTAACATTTATTATGCTCGACTTTCCGTGCATTAATTCAGGAGCATAAGTTACATCTCCTCCAAAGGCTTCGCAAATCGCTTGGTGCCCAAGACATACACCCAATATAGGAGTGTTGGAAATGTTAGGATAAGCAACAGTTGCAGCTTGTACTAGGGCTTCGCAAATCCCCGCATCTGCAGGTTTGCCAGGGCCTGGAGATAAGACAATATGACTGGGATTTAACTCGATAATTTCGTCTATTGTTATATCGTCATTTCGTTTAACTAAAATGTTGTCGTCATATTTTCCAAACATTTGTACTAAATTGTAGGTAAAACTATCATAATTATCAATTATTAAAATCATGGCAACCTCCTAAAACTGATCTATATTGTAGGCATTTTCTACGGCTTGCATTACGGCACTGGCTTTGTTGCGACATTCTTGATATTCGTTGTGGGCAATACTGTCGTAAACGATTCCCGCACCTGCTTGTACATATACTTTTTGTCCATCACTGATAGCGGTTCGAATTGCGATGCACATGTCCAAGTTGCCAGATAGATCGATGTATCCAATGGCGCCACCATAAATTCCGCGAGAGCATTCCTCTAGTTCGGCAATGATTTCGCAAGCTCTAAATTTGGGAGCACCAGATAATGTGCCTGCAGGTAAAAGAGAGTTTATGGCATGAAACGCGTCAAAAGATTTTTTGAGTGTTCCAGAAACAATCGAGGCGATGTGCATAACCTTGGAATATCTATGAATTTGCAAATATTCTTCTACTTCAACAGTTCCAAATGCAGCAACGCGGCCAATATCATTGCGTGCTAAGTCGACCAGCATATTGTGTTCTGCAAGCTCTTTTTCATCTGCAAGCAAGGAGCGCTCAAGCTCGGCATCCTCTTCTGGAGTTTTACCGCGCGGTCGGGTGCCTGCAACAGGAAAAGTAGTAATTTTTCGGTCGACAACTTTAACTAGCGTTTCTGGAGAAGTGCCACATATTTCTAAGGCATCGCTTTTGATAAAATACATATATGGCGAAGGATTATTGACTCGGAGCATTCTGTAGGCATCGATTAAACTGCCACTAAAGTCGGCTTCAAATTTGCGCGACAAGACGACCTGGAAAATATCTCCATCTGTAATATACTGTTTTGCACGTTTAACCATATCGAAAAATTTAGTTTTACTGGTAGTGCAATTAAACGATACTGTTTTGGGATATGGAATTTTTTCGGGCGCTTCGGTGCTTTGAATCAAGCTTATAATTTTGGCAATCTCTAGTCTAGCTTTTTTATATTGTTTTGCGATATTATCAAGTTTCATATTTACTATTACAATAATTTTTTTCTTTAAGTTATCGAAGGCAATCACCTTGTCAAAGAATTGAAATTCGAAATCGTTGTCATGATTGAGAGGCAAGGTTAGCTTTGGCTCGGCATAAGCAATCATTTCGTATGCCATATAGCCAATAAAGCCGCCTGTAAACGGAGGTAATTCGGGCAATTTTGGAGATTTGTACTTGTTTATATACTTCCTTAAAATAGTAATGGGATCTTCGGTAGAAGTTGAAATGATTTCGCTGCTGGTGATAGTGGTGATGCCGTTTTTATATTTGATATTTAAGCTAGGCTCAAATCCTAAAAAGGAGTATCTGCCGAGGCTTTCAGAGTTTTCGACACTCTCTAGCAAGTAAAAGTTATCGCTAATTTCATTAAGTTTTCGTAAGATGTTGATGGGGGTTGTTGTGTCAGCAAGAATTTCTGCTGATAATGGAAACATTTTATATTCATCTTTATATTTTGATAATTCGATCATAATAAAATTCCCTTCATGCTAATTTTGTAGGTCATTGTAGCTGACAAATCCATATGCACCAGTTGCGGTTAGAGCGGCATTGATAACAGCTTTTTGAACAACAGTAGCCGCGAGCGTGCCAATTACATTTAGATCTGCTGTTTCGTTGCCAACGCTGGTAGTATATATTGTATCTCCATCGGCCATAGTATGGATAGGGGTAATTGCTCTGGCATAGCCATTTTGTGCCATAGAAGCAATTTTATTGAGCTCCGACTTTGTAAATTTGCAATTCATAATAACAATGGCTAATGTGGTGTTTGTAGCAACGGCGGCTGTCTCTTGCATTGCATATAAAATTTGTTCAGAATTACGCATTGACTTTTTATCTGCAGAAAGAACGCCAGCGACCTGAGTACCAGTGGCATCGAATATGTCACCCAAAGCATTTAGAGCGACCAATGCTCCGATTTTTATGTTGCCAACCTGTGTGGCATAAGCACCGATGCCTGTTTTCATAGCAAAATCCATTCCTAAAATTTTGCCAACAGTACATCCTATGCCGGCACCAACATTTCCGAGAGCCAAATTAGTTGCAGAAGCATTTTCGCAAGCAGCATAAGCCATAGCTTTGGTGGGACGTATATTGGCACAAGCAACACCCAAATCAAACAATGCACTCTGGCAGACCAATGGCACCTTTGCTATGCCGGTGTCGAAGCCGATTTCACGTTGTTCTAAATATTCCATAACACCAGTGGCAGCTTCGAGAGAGAATGCGGAGCCTCCCGAAAGTAAAATTGCGTGTAAGCCAGATGCAGCCATCTGAGAATCTAGTAAATGAATTTCGCGTGATGCGGGACCACCACCGCGTACATCAACTCCACATGGAGCGAATATGTGAGGCAAGAAAACTGTACAGCCAGTTGCTGATGCTGTATTGTCTGCATGTCCAATTTTAAAGCCACCTATGTCTAATAAATTTATTTCGGTCATAAAACTCTCCTTTCTGAGGAAATGAATTAGAAACAAGTACTCCTAACTCGGAATCCTCAACATATATTAAACTTTAGAAAAAGAGCCGTGATTGTTTAATATTACTACATTTTTACCTAAGCGTTTGCCTTCTAATAGAGCTTCGTCGGCTATGCTAATTAAATTTTGTATATTTAGATTTGAAGCAGAAATCGACATCCCAATAGTTAAACTTGTTAATAACTTAAGTGATTTAATAAAATCAGAATTAATATAAGTCTCTAAGATATTATTTAGTACTGCGGCAGCATCGAGATAATGTACAGGAATTATTATCACAAACTCATCACCGCCATAACGCACAACCGTTCCGCGTAGGGGGTCCAAATATCCGCATAAAAGTTTGGCAACAAATTTGATCACCGCATCTCCTGTGTCATGACCTTTAATATCATTTATACTTTTGAAATAATCAATATCTACAATTGCGACAATAATATCATCATTATTTTCTTTTGCAAGATTAAATAGTTTATCCAAACTGCGTCTATTATATAATTTGGTCATAGGATCTAATTCAGATTCTCTGGTAGCAAGAGCCAAAATATTGGCTTTTTTTATGTTGATAGCAATGAATACTCCGAGAGTTTGAAAAAATGTTTGCTTATTAGCTGTGAAATAGTCTGCAGTAAATTGTTCCAAAATGATTCCGCCTAATAATTTGCTAGTAGTAAAATCTAGGAGAGGAACATATAGCCTAGATTTTGGAAGCATTTTGGTAGAGCATCCAAGTTCTGAAATATTTTGAGTTATTTCTTCTGAGTTGTATAAATGAATTTCTTTGGGATTATTTATCACAGAATTTGATTTGAGAATATCGTATGATCTAAAATGGTTATTATTGTCTATATTGCGTTCAAAAATTCTTAAGTAGTTCTTTTTATCAACCCACAAATAGCAACTACTAGCACCTGTAACTCCCATGATCATATCAGTTGTAGATTCCATAAGTTCTACAAATGTAGTTGTTTCATAAGCAGTTTTCATAACTTCTCCTAAGAGCCAGACCATGCCTCTTTGCATATTGAGTTCATTTTCTAGTTCTTCTAGTTGCTTTGCATTATCTGAAGATTGCATTAAATTCACCTTCTTTCAATTATAATTTTATAATATCTTTGATATAAATTCAATATTTTTGAAAAATTTTAGTCTGTATACTAGAGTTGAGAATTTTTCTATACGGTACATTTTTGTTTATTAAAATAATAGCATTGATTTCTGCGCCAATTAAAATAAATAGACCATTGGTATATAGCCATATTAGCAACACAAAAATTCCGCCGATGCTGCCGTACATAGAGCCATAATTAGAAAAATGTTCTACATATATAGAAAATAAATACGAAAAAACATACCAGCTAATAGCTGTAAAAAAAACGCCGGGCCAAAGATATCGATTTTTGATATGTCGTCGCGGAATAACTCTGTGAATAAAATAAGAGCTTGAAATGAGTAATATCCAAGATAAACACAATCGTGTCAAGTCCCACATTAATGTATAAGATTTAGGGTATCGTACCAAAAATAACTTTAAAATATATTGACCTAGTTTATTTCCAAAAATTAAAAGCACAACCATAGCAATTAGTATGAACGCTAGAAGCAAAGAATACATCATACCGGCAAGTTTTCTAACAACAAAATTTCGACTATCGACTACCCCATAAGCTAAGTAAATTCCTTTAATTAGTGTATTCACTGCAGCCGAAGTTGACCACAGTGCTAGTACTGCACCAACAAAGATTCCTGTGCCAGATCTTTTTTCGATCATAGAATTAACTGTAGATTCAACTAGTGGTGCAACCATACTAGGAACCACTTTTGGAACGTACTCCATAAAGTTGATAGAATCTATTTTGACATAGGAAATTAGGTTGATAATCATAAGTAAAAATGGAAATATAGCTAAAATCCAATAATAAGTCATTTGGGCACTTCTAGGACTTACGTCATGGTTCAGAAAACGCTTTTTTATATTATAATAATAATATTTTATTTTAGCCATAAGAACCTCCTTTAAACTAATTATTTTTAAATATATTAAAAGCCTAGTATGTAATATAACCAGATCGGTGGTTATTATTTACTAGGCCCAAGTTTAATTATTTTTGTTTTTGAGTTTTTCAGCTTTTTTTTGTGCTTTGGCATCTTTAGCTGCCTGATCAGATTTAGCGGCGGCATCTTTTAGCTCCACAGACTTAGTGCGTAGCTTACTTGCTTTAACTAACATTTTTTGTCTAAAACCTGTTTTTGCTGGTTGAGGAAGTTTACCGCTTAATACGTTAACAATCAAAACTCCAGCAAGTTCAACTTTGCAGGTTTTCTTTACTGGGAGTATGCTATAGATATTTTCATCACAAAGCAAAGTCATAATCTGGGGACCAATTTTTGCGATTACAACAGGCATTTGTCGCTTGGCTTGCCTTTTAGGAATTTGTTCTTTTACCATTTTGGGAAGATTTATATTTTCTAATTTATCTTTTTTCTTATCAATAACAAAAATTTGTGTTGCTTGTTTATGTTCGTTTATCATGGCTTGTTGTTCGTCAAAACGTCCTTGAATTTTTCTGCCCCAAAAATATAGTCCAATAAGAACTCCGCCTATTACGACTATCCAAATCAGAGCAACTAGCCAACCGGACATTCCTGACTCAGCTGTAGCTACTGCAACTTGTTGTGCCTCCATATCAATCACTCCTTTTCCCATGTAGTATATCACAAATTATTTTGTTCTGCTATACTGAAGATGCCAATTCCATGTATTACTATCTATGGCAATTGGTCAAATAATTCTTGTACGTATTGTTCAACCTGTTTTGGAAGAAGTTTTTGTTCTTGCCTTGATAAATGTGTTACTTCGATAGGCTTTCCAATGTTTACATAAATTGTGGTAGATTTAATCTTATTAGGCAATTTATTATTTTCAAATATACATTCTGTGTTTTTGATGGCAATAGGAATAATGGTGGCTCCAGAATTAAATGCAAGTTTAAAACTTCCGGATTTAAATTCGCCGAGTTGTCCAGTCTTGCTGCGAGTGCCTTCTGGGTAGATAACTAGAGATTGATGATTTTTGAGCGCAGCGGTGCCTTTTTTTATCGATTCTAATGCTTGGCGAGGATCGTCTCGGACCATATGGATGCTTCCGATTACATCAAACCAAGTTCTTATGATGGGCATTTTCTTTACTTCATCTTTGCCGATAAATATGCAAGGGTCATCTATCACTGCCGCGATAGACATTGGATCATAAAATCCTCTATGATTTGATACATATAAATTACCTCGTTGTGTAGGTAAGTTTTCTTTGCCCATTACAACAATCTCGGAACCAGATGCTTTGATCATTCCGCGGCAAAATGACTGCATAATGCGATAAATTTTTTCAGAATAAAGTTTTTGAGTTTCAACATCTAATTGCTGATTATCAACGCGATATTTGTTGCGATCTTTGGTATTTATAATAAAGTGATAGACCATAAAAAATAAAGTGCGTAAACCTTTAAACATATTTTATACTCCTTTCTGATATAGTAGGCAAGCCAAAAATAAATTCAACCTGCCTATGTTTTTATTATAAAGCTAGTTCTGGCTGATCTGATGCTATAACATCAAATTCAATCTCAGCAGGAATGACTCCGCCAGCCGAAACAATCAACTTAATTTTTCCGAGTTGATCGAGGCTCTGAACGATTGCTAAAGCTTTTCCACCGTATAATCTACGATAAGGAACTTTGTCGTGTTCGAGGCTGGAAATATTGCCATTGCCTTGGCCTAGCAATTTGCCCTCTCCAATCACCTCAAAGTCTACCAATATATCACTGTCATTTACAAAATTTCCCAATTTATCACAAACTCCAATTTCTATTAAAGCGCAATCAGTATTGTCAGCTACTAAATTGGATTTGGCACAAGTGGCAGTTAACTGATATTCTTTTGCAGAAGTGTTGAGAGTATGCCTTGCGACTTCGGTATCATTTTCATATGCTATGGCAATGAGCTCACCCTTAGTGTATGGCACTTCCCAAAAAAAGTTATCTAGAGTTTGTTTAGATTTTTTGCCTAAAGATTGTCCGTTTAAGAAAAGTTCAGCTTCATTTATTGATGATATTGCATATACCTTTATTATGTCACCTTCGAGAGCTTTTAAGTCCCATGAAGAGGGCATTAGCCAAATAAATTTTTTTGTGGTCCAGTGAGCTTTAAAATAGTATGCCCAATCTTTGAAGATTCCAATATAATCTATGATGCCAAATGGAGAAATTACGTTAGGGAATCTATATGGGAAGGTTTCGCCTCGATAATCTATGCCTGTCCACATAAATAATCCACACATATGAGATTGACCAACATATGCTTTTAATGCTTCTTCTGGAGTTTGTCCCCATCTAGGATAGCAATCACCGTAGCAAGTTAAATTACCATAAGTTTCCTTATTTGGCCATACTGCACTAACGTTTTTGGCTTGGGTGATAATTCGTTCAATCGGTGCTTTATGCATATATTTATCAATTCTAACTGTGGCAAGCCCTATTAATTCGGTATTTACAAAGCAGCCTTCTGGATTTTCCTCTTTCAATTTGGTGTATACATCAAAATCACGCAACATCATGTAATTTACACCATTTAGAGGTAGGTCTAATCCTTTTGCTTTGTGATTCAAAATATGGTTTCGGTATCTTGCATTAATGGCCATCAAGTAGTCTCGAGTATCATCATGTAATTTTCCGGTAGCAATCATGCGTTTAAATACTCGTACACCTTTGTCTTTGCCGAGGAGATCCGCTTCTTCGTTGCATAGCGACCAAGAAAATATGCAAGGGTGATTTCTGTCTCGACGAATCATATCTACAAATGGTTTCATGCTTTCTTCGGATACTGCAGGCCAACGAATTTCATCCATAACGATAATCCCTTTTTCATCGCAAATATCTAGGAATACAGGATCTGGTGGATTATGAGAGCAACGATACGCATTGCAACCCATATCAATCAGTTTGTTAATTTTATATTCATGCACAGATCGATTACAAGCAACACCAACTCCGGCAAAATCATCATGACCGCAGGCGCCTCTCAAAAAGATAGGTTGACCATTTAATTTCATTCCTTCTGCAGAATTGTATTCAAAAACTCTAGGGGCAAATTTTTGCTCGAAGACTTCTGTTCCAGCAATTGAAGTGAGCGTGAGTTTTGCAGTATATTGGTGCGGATTTTTATCACTCCATAAAATGGCATTGGATATTGACATAGGTATTTCGAAATAGTCAACTTTACAGGCTGTCGCAGTACCCGAAAAATTTGTGGTGGCAATAGATTTTTCGGCATCAAAAAATTCTATGGCACAAGTAAATTCAGCTTCTATTAGGCTATCAATTTCTACTTGTACTGAAAAATCTGCTGTTTTGGTGGCTAAGTCAACATTTTTCTGTTTGATATAAATTCCATTTGGCACGAAGCAAAGCTGGGGAACAATCTCTAAAAATGCATCGCGATAAATGCCTCCTCCAGTATACCACCAACCTTCTGGCTCCGTTGCATCACAAAATACTGCTAAAGTGGAAGGTTTATCATAATTCACAGTTTCGGTAATTTCGGTTCTGTAACTATTAAAGCCACTCAGTTCTCTTTTGACGATATCGCCATTACACCACAGCTGGCTGTCGCGATAGATGCCATTAAAGGTAACAAATATACGTTTGCCAAGAGAGTCTGGAGGTAAAGTGAAAGTTTTGCGATACCAACCAAAGCCTGTATCTAATGAACCGGTAGAAAAAGGAATATCACTGGTATATACGCCGCGATCGATTACAAAGTCATGAGGTAACTGAACATCTTGCCAGTTGCTATCATTATATTGAGGCATAGAAAGATTAAAGCTACCTGTTTTGGTCCATTTACGAGGTAGTTGTGTTTCAAATATTATGGTAGGTCCGTCATCTTCACCTGCATCAGCAGTGCCATAAAAAAATTTCCAACCAAAATTCATATTGTATTTCATAATAATATAGTGTCCTTTCAATTTTATATTGTATTTCGCAGCTATATCAACAGCTAGAAACCCCACAGATAATTGTAGGGTTTACGCTACTATATTAGAAATTAAAATTTTTGAGCATTTCGTCTTTCAAGAAGTATAGTTTATCTGATAAATCCACAGGCATAATTTCGGGATTAATAAATCTGGTATGCTCTTCCCACAAAGTAGCCATTTCTTTTTTTGCATAAGCTGCTATTTCTAATATGCTCGGAGATTCATAAACACATACGCCATCTTTAAAAATTGGCACAAGAAGTTCACGTAAAGTATATTTTCCAGGGAATAAAGCCATTTTTTTCCAACGAGCATTGTGGTCAGAAGCTATTACAGTTTGAGTTTCATCGTAGTGCTCATCATCTAGTGCAACTATATCGACTTTGATTTTATGATGTTCTTTATCATAGAAGCGAACTATTTTTTTGATTCCGGGATTAGTCACTTTGGCAACATTATCAGAAAGCTTGATTTTGGGTATAAATTCACCATATTTATTTTCAGTTGCAACAATTTTATAGACACCTCCAAATGCTCCCCAGCCTTCAGATGTAATCAAACGTGTGCCTACCCCCCACAACGAAATTTTTGCTCCTTGCAATTTTAAATCAGTTATTAAATTTTCGTCTAGGTCACTCGATGCGCTTATTATGGCCTGCTCATATCCGGCCGCATCCAGCATCCGGCGAGCCTTTTTGGAGAGATAGGCAAGGTCGCCACTATCAAGACGAATGCCATATATTCCGGTTAGTTTACCGACTTCTCGCAACTCGTCAAAAACTTGAATGGCATTGGGAATACCGGAGCCAAGTGTATCATAAGTATCGACCAGCAGAATAGCTTTTTCAGGAAAAATATTGGCATAAGCTCTAAAGGCTTCTAATTCGGTATCGAAACTCATAACCCAGCTGTGTGCATGTGTTCCAGAAATTGGAAGTCCAAATATTTGCCCAGAAAGTACATTGCTAGTGCCAGTGCATCCGCCGATAATGGCAGCTCTAGCACCATATGTACCGGCATCAGGCCCTTGAGCGCGTCGCAATCCAAATTCAAGAACAGTATCTCCTTGGGCAGCAAGGCACACTCTAGATGCTTTGGTTGCGATGAGAGATTGATGATTGATTATATTTAATATAGCTGTTTCGATAAATTGTGCCTCTATTATATTAGATTTTACACGTAGAAGAGGTTCATTTGGAAAGACAATAGTGCCCTCAGGAACAGCGTATATTTCACCAGTAAATTTAAAAGTTCGTAGCATAGCTAAAAATTCATCTTTAAAAATATTCAAACTCTTCAAATATGCAATATCAGCTTCTGTAAAATGTAAATTGTTTATATAATCTATTACTTGTTCAAGACCTGCGCAGATGGCATATCCTCCGTTATATGGATTTTTGCGATAGAACATATCAAAGACTACAGATTTGTCAGTTATACCATACTCAAAATATCCTTGCATCATAGTAAGTTGATACAAGTCGGTTAAAAGTGTTAAATTTCTCATTATAAAATAAATCCCCCTTATACATTGATTTTTTACTGTATTGAATGGAATTGTCTATATGTAACTATACAACCTTTTGTTAAATTATACAAGTATTTAATTCAAAAATAAAGAAGCTATCTCCTATGGATAGCTCAACGGTTGCTTATTTATATATTATATATTTTCTTTAAATCATGCAAGGCATCATGAATATCATGGGTTATACAAATGCTTTGATCTGTAATTTCTGATGGAACAGAAACTTCGTTTAGATTAATGCTTACATACGTGGCTTTATTATTTAGTTTAGTATAATGCCAAAATGGATATTTGATGATGCCGGGTGTGTTTAAACCAACTCCTAGCTCTAAATACAATATTGGTTTGCTTGCAGAATATGTCAGCAAAAATTCTTCGTAGCGCTCTTGTGCTGCATACCAACCTGGGGGTTGAGCAAATGTATCATCGATTCGCAAGTTGCTAATAGCAGGGGCGTCACAGTAGGGACATTTTGGAAGCATCTTGGTGGGAACTCGCATATCTTTTTGAAATTTGACCATTGTTACTATTTGGAATTGATTTTTAAAGGTTTCTTGCACGCAAGGGACAGAACATTGAAATAGTTGATAGTCTCCTTGGGTATAAAATAATCTTTTTCGGTCGAAGCCGTGATTTAAAAAGGCATGATCTGCATTTGTGGTGAGTACAAAATAATTTTTATCTTTGATTAAATCAAACAAGATATCGTACGTATCATTTAATACATAGTTGTAGCCATTCATAAATACATGGCGACTCCAATATGCCCATTTTGTTTCTAAATCCGGAAATTCATAAAATGCTGAAGAATACATATCAGTTAGACCAAATTTTTGAATGAAGTCGGGAAAGGCATCGGTAAACCTTTTGCCAGAATAAGTCAGCCCAGCAGATGTGGATAATCCAGCTCCAGCTCCAATTATAACATTATTAATTTGACTTAATATTTGTGCTAAATCTTCAATCTGTGCGGAGTAACTCGGAGTATATTTTGTAGTCGATATCTTTGAAGACATTGAACACCACCTTAATCTTATCATTTTCGGTAAGGAAATTTTTAACAATTTTTATGGCTATTTCTGCAGCTCGTCGGTTTGGAAAATGAAATTCTCCAGTAGAAATACAGCAAAAAGCGATGACATGACAGTTTTCTGCCGCGGCAATGCTTAACGAAGATTTATAACAGTTTGCTAAGTCTTCTTCATTTTGAGGAGTTAATTTGTCATGTACAATAGGACCGACTGTATGGATTACGTAGCGACAAGGTAAATTGAAAGCGGCAGTCATTTTCGCAGATCCCGTTGCTTCTGGATGCCCTTGTTTTGAAATAATTCCATCACAAGCTTGGCGAAGTTGTAGGCCAGCTGCAGAATGAATCGCATTGTCGATGCAATGATGATTTGGAATAAAACATCCAAGAAGTTGACTGTTGGCAGCATTCACGATCGCATCTACTTGAAGTCTAGTAATATCTCCTTTCCATACAAAAATGTTTCCGTCATCAGTAATAAGTTCTTCTCGAGAAATAATCCCTTTTTCGGCAATTTCTTGTGATAGAAAAGCATCTTGAATCTGAAGCCATTCATCGCTAATGGGGATTGGTTTGCGTACATTCATTAAAGCACGTAATAAGTTGCGTTTTTCAGCAAAAGTCTGTGGAATTTCGAGATCACTATATTCTGCTGCTAAATGTGTTACAAGATAGTCTAATCTTTCTGATTGGTTCATTGTTTCACCTCAAATATTATAGTATAAGATTAGTCTATACAATTTAAGAATTTTTATAAGTAAAAGAAAAGGACTGCCATAATAAAGGCAATCCAGAATTTAGAAATTATATTTTATAACATAAATTTTTTGATACTAAACTTAACTGTTTCACCATTTACTTTCCATTCTTTGACAATGGTTTGAGAAAGTTTATTTTCTATTGCATTTGCAAGGACTTCGGTTTTGATTAAATCTGCATTTGCTTCGATTATAGCAGCAATTTTATCGTTGTCTGCATATCCCACGGTGATATGATCTTGAACAAGTAGATCAGATTCCTTACGCATAGTTTGAATTTTTGAAATAATTTCGCGTACGAATCCTTCTTCTATTAATTGATCATTTAACTCAGTGTCGATGACAGTGGTAAATCCAGCTTCACTGGCAGCGATATAGCCTTCTTTTTGAGTAGTGGCAATAAGAAGATCATCTTTAGTTAGACTGATATTTTCGCCTTTGATTTTGAGAGCGAGGATGCCAGATGCATTAAGTTCTGCAAAGGCCGCGGTGCCATCAAGATTTGCTAATGCAATTCTGATATCATTTAGAAGTTTACCATATTTGGGACCGAGTGTGCGCATTTGAGGTTTAAACGAATACGAAATAAAGTCGGTCGCATCACTTGTGAAGATTACTTCTTTGACATTTAGTTCTTCGGCAACAATTTGAATAAACTCGTTTGTGAGAGTTTTGGTAGAACCCACATACATTTTGCCAATTGGTTGACGAGTTTTGATATTTGCTTCATTTCGGCAAGCACGACCGAGGTTTACAATTTTTAATACACTGTCCATGTTTTCTTCTAAGTTGGTATTGATTAGAGTTTCATTTGCAGTAGGAAAATCGCACAAGTGAATGCTCATAGGGGCTGTTTTATTAGTGGTACGAACAAGATTTTGATAGATTTCTTCTGTTAAAAATGGAATTAACGGTGCAGCAATTTTGATTAACGTTTCCAAGACAGTGTAGAGAGTCATATATGCGTTGATCTTAGTTTGCGGCATTCCGCCAAGCCAGAATCTTTCGCGGGAGCGACGAATATACCAGTTTGATACATCATCAATAAATTCTTGCATAGTTCTTGATGCTTCAAAAACCTTATAATCGCCGAGGAAGGTATCTACGTTTTTAACAACAGTGTTCAATTTTGAAAGTACCCATTTATCCATCATATTTAAAGATGCAGTATCAAGAGTGTATTTTTGAGGGTCAAACTTATCGATATCAGCATACAAAATATAAAATGCATAAGTGTTTAAAACAGTTCCCATAAATTTACGAGAGGCCTCTGTGACATTATCTATACCAAAACGGCTTGGCAGCCAAGGTGCGCTTGCATAGTAAAAATACCAACGCACAGCATCAGCTCCGGTAACATCAATTACACTAAATGGTTCAACAACGTTTCCTTTGGACTTGCTCATTTTTAAACCATGTTGATCGCAAACGTGTCCCATAACAATTACATTTTTATATGGCGCGACATCAAAAATTAAAGTAGAAATAGCCATTAAAGTATAGAACCATCCGCGAGTTTGATCTACTGCTTCTGAAATAAAGTTTGCAGGAAAATTTTGTTCAAATAGTTCTTTGTTTTCGAATGGGTAATGCAGTTGTGCAAAAGGCATAGATCCGCTATCATACCAGCAGTCAATAACATCAGGAACGCGCGTCATCAGTTTGTTACATTCTGGACAAGTAATATGAACCGAATCAATATATGGTTTGTGAAGTTCGATATCTGCAGGGCAGTCTGGGCTAAGTTTTTTGAGTTCTTCAACACTGCCGATGACGTGTTTGTGACCATTAGGACATTCCCAAATTGGCAAAGGCGTGCCCCAATAGCGGCTTCGAGATAATCCCCAGTCGATAACATTTTCGAGGAAATTACCAAAGCGGCCTTCTCCAATAGAAGGAGGCAACCAATTTACTGTTTTGTTATTAGCAATCAATTTATCGCGAACCGTACTCATTTTTATAAACCAAGTATCTCGAGCATAATATAGAAGCGGGGTATCGCATCGCCAGCAATGAGGATAGCTGTGTTCATAAGGTGAGGCGGCAAATAACTTATTATGCTCGTCTAACCACTTAATGATGAGCTTGTCTGCATCTTTGACAAAAATATTTTGCCATGGAGTTACTTCTGGAGTAAAATATCCTTGCTCATTTACAAGCTGAATAAACGGAATATCATTTTCGCGACCAACTTTGGCATCATCTTCACCAAAAGCAGGGGCGATGTGAACGATTCCCGTACCGTCAGATAAAGTAACAAAATTATCCGCAACAACAAAGAAAGCTTTTTTGTCGGGCTTTGCAAAGTCGAATAGAGGTTCGTATTCTATACCTTTAAGTTCGGCTCCAGTATATTCTTCTAAAATTTTTACATCTTCGCCCAAAACCGCTGTGACAAGTTCTTTTGCTAAGATAAAGTTTTCGCCATCTTTAGCAGCTTTTACATAAAGGGCGACAGGATTTACACAAAGTGCAGCGTTGGACGGAAGAGTCCAAGGGGTTGTGGTCCAGGCTAGGAAGAAAGTGTTTTTCTCCTTTAGTAATTTGAATTTGGCAATGGCAGTAATATCTGTTATATCTTTATAGCCTTGAGCGACTTCATGAGAAGATAGAGGAGTTCCGCAACGAGGGCAATACGGCACAATTTTATATCCTTTATACATCAGATTCTTGTCCCATATTGATTTGAGAGACCACCATACAGATTCAATATAATTGTTATCGTAAGTTATATAGGGATGTTCTAGATCAATCCAATAGCCAACTCGCTCACTCATTTTTTCCCAATCACTTTGATATTTAAAAACACTTTCTTTGCATTTTTTTATAAAAGCATCTACACCATATTTTTCAATTTCTGGCTTACCGCTGATGCCTAATTGTTTTTCGATTTCTAGTTCTACAGGAAGTCCATGAGTATCCCAACCAGCTTTTCGGGTAACGTACTTGCCTTTCATAGTTTGATAGCGAGGGACAAAATCCTTGATTACACGAGTGAGTACGTGACCTATGTGAGGTTTTCCATTTGCAGTTGGAGGACCCTCATAAAAAGTAAAATTTTCTTTATTAGCTCTAGCTTCTATAGATTTTTCAAAAATTTTATTTTCTTTCCAAAATGAAAGAGTCTCCAATTCTCTATCAACAAAATTTAAGCTAGTATCAACTTTTTTATACACTAAATAATCATTCCTTTCAAGACTAAAATGGATATCGAACATCCTTATTTTTTGATAGTCTTATAAACAATCGTCAGATACTCAAGATCAAACGTCTGCATACTTTTTTTGATGTCAGCATATACCAAATGCCAAAGAATGTCAAGTCATATTTGAAAAATAGCATTAGAGTCATATACCGAAAATATAATTTAATAGGAGATTTTGTAACAACAATGATAACTATGAATAAACAAATAAAAGCTTGATTAATAGTATAAAATAAGTTATAATAATGGGTATATTTTCCAAGAAAGAGGGTGATTTTGCTGATATAAGATAGTTATTTGGAGGTGAAGATAGATGAATCTTATGGTTTTGGGTGGAGGGCAAAATGTTGGGGCTAGTTGTTACTTTTTGAAGTTGGGAAAATCTAATATTTTGTTAGATGCCGGGATTGGAATAGACAAAGAAGGATTGGTTTTTACACCAAATTTACACGCATTAAAAACTTCACCATTTATAAATAGTTTATCTCAGATTGATGAAATTTTTATTTCTCATGCGCATTTAGACCATGTTGGATATTTAACTCATGTTGCGACAGAATCAACTCAGGCGAATACATACATGACAGCGGTGACTAAAGCTTTGACCAAATATCAATTATATGATAGAGTGTATAGTAATGCCAACGCAAGAGAATTAGAAAGGCTAGCAACTAAATCGGTTTTAGATAGAATAATTTCTGTTACCTATGCAAAAACAATTAAATTTAGAAACTATAGTGCTACATTTTTTCCGGCAGGGCATATTCCAGGAGCAATGATGATCTTGTTTGAATATCGTAATTCAAAGATTTTATATACTGGAGATTATTCTATTGCGAATAGTCCGTTGACCAGTGGGTGTTTTGATTTTTCAGGGTTTAAGATAGATACCATGATTATGTGTGGTTTGCATTCCAAACATTCCAGTTATGCAAAAAACCAAAATGGTATATATAAAACAATAGAAAAGATATATAAACAAATCTTTTTAGGTAGATCTGTATCTTGTCAGGTAAATCAGTTGACAAAAGGGGTAGAGTTTCTAAAGCTTCTCAATGATTTTAATCAGCAAGATATTTTGATTTATGTTGATAAAAATTTACTGAATGTTATAGAAAAATTGGAAATACCGATATTGCATGAAAATGTGCGCTTATATAATAGTGCTACTGTATCGGATGCACCTCATATTTGTATAACGTCTAAAAAGGTTACAAAGTCTAAGTATTATAATATGAATATAGATTTTTCATTGCACGTAGACTTTTCGGAGATTAAAAATTTCGTAACTAAAATTAATGCGCGTCATGTATATATAGTTCATTGCGAAAAGCCGTTTAGTTTAAATGATCATGACATAGAACAAGCCGTAATGCGGGAATCGGATTGTCGTTCGCAATTTATTTTTATTGATAATCAGGAGATATATAGACTGTAGAAAGAAGAGGTGTAAAATTTGAGTAAAATTAATGTAGAAAAAAAAGAGGTTAAAAAGATTTTAGAAAAGGTCCATGTAATAATGGAAAAAAAGCATATTCCAAGAGTAAATCGACAGCATAATTTTGAACACTATATAGAAGAAAATAGAATGTTGCGAGTAATTTGTGAAGATTATTCGTACGAGCCTTATCAAATTGCTATTAATATGAATTCAAGATATGATTATGATTTGAATGGTTCGGACATAATTTTGAGCTTGAAAAAACGTAAATTGGGGCATCCGGCAAGAAGAGTTGAAATCTTTAGTTGGGCCGAAAAAACAATGCTATATTTTGGTCAAGCTATCAATGGTGATAAACAGGCCTTTGAAAAATTTCAAGAATTGCGACAAAATGCAATTAGCTCTCATATTTCTAGACATGAAGAAGAATTTAAAATTTTGGCGATAATGATGTATTATAAATACCCGGAATTGGATGTTTATAAAGAGCTAAAAGAAATATATAAATTTGGAATTGTATATGCAAAGTATTTTTTCTATGATGTAGTTGATATTATTTCAGATGTGTATCATTATCCAAAAACTAATCAATTTAATAAAAAGTATAAGAATAATGATGAAATTAATAATTTATCAAAACAAGATTTGATAGATAAGATTACAGAATTAGAAAATAATAACAATAAATTAGAAAAAGATAACAACATGCTTAATAATATGTTAACGGAATTGCAAGATGATTTTGAGAAACAGCTAGAAGAGAGTAAGGTAAAGGAATTTACGTATTTTTTTAGCCAATTAAATTCTGAAAAATATGGATGTGTTTTAGATGAATTATTGGTAATTAAGAAAGAGGTTAAACGGTTACGAAAAGATAAATTTGATTTACCTATTAAATTAAATGGTCTTCTTATTTTGATTGATAAATTGGCTAAATTTGTTCAGGATAATAAAATTAATCCGATGAAAAAAGGAAGTGATATTATAAATTTAACATTTGAAGAAGCACAATTTTGCTTATATGATGGAAGTCCTTATGCAAATAAAACTGATGTAAAAAGAGTAAAAATAATTTCACCTGGTTGGATATATAATGACATTCAAATTTCAAGACCTAAAGTGATGGAGGTGACTAATAATGCATAATGATTTATGTGTGGGCATTGATCTTGGAACCACCAACTCTGTTTTAGCAACTATTTCGCTGAAGCAAAATGGAGATGCGATTAGCAAAGTAATTGATATACCAAGAGCAATTGATATGTATAATTCTGTAAGTTCGAAACCAAAACTTTCAACACAAAAAAAGTCTACGTTGCCTTCTTGTGTATATTATCGTGAGGAAAACAATTACTCGCCCTTGGTTGGAGATTTTGCTAAATTACAATATGCTCTTCGACCCCATTTAGTTGCAAAGTCTATTAAAAGTCAAATGGGAGAACCGTTTGCTGCCGGATTGTCGATGGATATTCCGGATAAGACTCCTTCGCAGATTTCGGCACAAATTTTAAAGCATATGTTAGAAGCAACTGCAAAAATTTATAGAACTAAGGAAATTACTGATGCGGTGATTACAGTGCCGGCAAATTTTGACTCTACTATGTGTAAGGCAACATTGGAGGCGGCGGTTTTTGCGGGAATTCAAATTAAAAATGAAGATGGAAGCGAACGACCAGTGCTTCTTTCGGAACCTAATGCCGTGATATATGACTTGATTAATCAAATTCAAAACGGAGAAATACATTCAACAATTATAGATCTATTAACTCAAAAAAATGTAATGGTATTTGATTTAGGAGGTGGGACACTAGATATTACAATGCATACTATTTCAAGACGTGATGGATATGCTGATATTTTGAAAGTAGATGAGATAGCAACCAATAGATATACTAGACTTGGTGGAGATGATTTTGACGAGTTGATTGCAGAAGTTATGTATACTAGATATTTAAAGCAATATGAAAAATATCCAGAAATTGTGACTGAATTAAAACGTAAAAAAACACAAATATTACCAATTCTTAAGGTGTTTGCAGAAGACATAAAAATCGAGCTTAATACTCGCTATGGGGAAGAGTATGTCAGTGATTCTGGCTGGGATGATGATGAGGATGAGGATTTTTCTGTTGGAGGAAACATGGGTGGGATTGCTTATGCCTATGATGACAGTTTTACTAAAGAAGAACTTGAAGATATTTTGCAAACTTTTATGGCTCAAGATATAAAATTTGAAGACTACAAGCACATAGAGTCTATAACAGATACTAGAAACATCATCTATCCTATATTGGATGTCTTACAAAAAGCTGCTGAAAAAATGGGAATAGATAATCTAAAAGTGGATGCGGTGGTTGTAAATGGTGGAATGTCAAAATTTTATATGATTAAAAATAGGTTAGCAGATTTTTTTGGATTTGAACCTATCATTGCACTAGATCCCGATCAAGCTGTGGCAAGAGGTGCGGCAGTATATCATTATTATATGCACAAGTATGATGATATCATTAAAGATGATATGAAAATAGGTTTGGAAGTGGATGAAAATGTTATCCAAAATGAAAGTATGTCGAGTACAGAAGAGGCTGTAGTTATCAAAAACAGTATCAAAATTGAGTGGGGACGTAGTATATTAAATGATAGCCTATATTTAGGTTCTAGAAATGGTGCAGTAACTCAGTTGATAGAGACAGGTGCCGAACTGCCGTATATTTCAAAAGTAATGTTTGGATTTAGAATAGAGCCTAATCAACAAAAAATTACTATTCCAATTCAAAGTAGAAATCTGGATGGTACGTATCGAACGATTGCTAGTGGAAATATTGTATTTAAGCAAAAATATGTAAAAGGCAGCTATGTTGCATTTAAGGTGCATATGGGGACTAATAAAGTTATTACGATTAATGCTTGGACTAGTGATGATGAAAAAGGAGAATTGAAAAGAGAAAGTGGAATAGTTGAAATCGCAACGGAGAGTGGAAAAATTAATAGAGACAAAAAATATAAGTTTAATCCGCCAGGAGGAACACCCTTAAATGCTGTTGCAGAAATAAGTAGACTTATACAATTATGTGATAAAATTGCAAAATCTAAGCCTCCATATTTGGATAAAACTTTGACTTTTAAAATTCAAACATTGATTAATAATATTTATCAAGCACCTAATAAATCTGAGTTTAAACCTTTGATTTTAAAAATATTGAAAGAGACTACCAATGATGAAACTAAAATGCGTTTTATAATTATGGCAAGAAAAATTGGAAATATATGGTCTGAGAATGAAAAAAAAGAACTTGCTAAGAGATGCATGGAACAACTGGGTGGAGAATTTCACCAATTAGGCGTTGCAGGTAAACAGGTGACAACAAATATTCAAGCTATTTTTACTCTAGGAATGTGTGCAGATGAACAAGATTTAGAAAAATTGATGAAAATTTGTAGGCAATCAAGATATCTTAGGGCTTGTTTATATACTCATGCCAAAACAAAAACTAATATAAGTTGGATATTAGAAGAGTTTTTTAAGAGTGTAAATCAAGTAGAGAAAGGGAAAGTAGACTTGATACAAGATACTGCTCATGCTATAGGTGTTGCATTAAAGGATCATACGATTATATCTTCTGATGAGTTAGAAAATGTGATTATGCGATTGATCGATGCAATTAAAACAGCTAATTTAAATGATTGTGGATTAATTTCTTGTATATTAGCACTTGGCTGTATCTGTGATCAGAGAAATAATTTAAACGATATTCAACAAGTGATATTACTAGATGTTAGAAATATATTGAGCGAATTATATAAGTATTACGACTCCTACATTACAGGAAGATGTGCAAAAATGGGTGAAATAGCAATTAAACTTATTGATGGGGCAACGCTGGAAACAAATGAAGAGGAATATTTATTAATTAAGCTAGAAAATGTAGATTAGGCAGGGAAAATACTCCCTGCTTTTTAATTGTATGATATTTTTAGCCATTCAAGCGCTAGATTAACCCAGCTTGCTACATGTTCGTTGAGATGTTTTTCGTTAGTGGCACTTTGGTCATTTGCTAAGCTTAGCCCATGTGTTCCGAAGGGGTAAATATGAAGTTCGAAAGGTATGCTATTTTTTCTAAGCGCATCAGCAAACATAAATGCATTTTCAACTGGAACTACTTTATCAGATATTGTATGCCAAATGAAAGTAGGCGGTGTTGCTGCAGAGACATAATCAGATATGGCGGTAGTATAATATTCCTGTCGAGAAGGTATAATGTCGATATCTTCAACAACAAACTTTGGAGGGGTATGTGGTTTGATATCAATTACTGCGTAGCCTAAAATTAATTTATTTGGATAGCAATCTGTAGATTTAATTTTGAGTGTATCAGATATAAATTTGCGACCAAACAGTGTGGCTAAACTGGCACATAGATGTCCTCCAGCCGAAAAACCGGCTATGGATATATTATTGGGATCAATGTAATATTGTGTAGCGTTAACTCTGACATGAGCAACGGCTGCAGCAAGCTCTAAGAGTTGCTGTGGATATTGAACTGGTAATACGCTATATCGCAATATAAATACATTATAGCCTTCTGATAAAAATTTTAAAGCAATAGGCTCAGCTTCTCTGTCAGAAGTATACTGATAATATCCACCAGGACAGATTATTATGCAAGGACGTTTATTGTGAGTGTCATATTCTGTACTTTTATATTGATTATATATTTCCAAAATAGGATTAGCACCTGGAATAGAAAGAGAAGGATAAATTTCTGCTAAGTTTAATTTAGTTTTCATGAGTACCTCCAAAAATATTTATGTGTTAATTATCTAAAATTTTTTTGAAATTGACAAGGTGAAATTGATAAATATTTAATAAAACATACTCAAAATGTATGGTAAAGTTTGGCTTGCCCTCATATAATTTTACGATATGAAAATTTTATTAGGGGGTACGTTATTGATTACTCAATCAGAAATTAATTATTTAAAGAGTCTTCCTGCTTTTAGGATAAACGAAATGGTAGCCCAAATGCTAGCTGTGTTGAATAATAAAAATAAATTGAAAATGTTTTATGAATTTAGCTGGGTAAAAAAAATGCAAGATGATATCGATACTGATACCCAAATTGATGAATATATCGTAACGGCTCTCAATGTGCTCTATAGTTTAGAGTATATTCATTCTGAAATAATCATAAACTTGACGATGGAGCTAAACTTGATATATTTAAGGAAGCGCAACAGACTTTTATGGCCATTGTTGACTAAATTAAATGAGCAAGTTGATACTATAGATAATTTAAATGAAATATTAATTAATATAGATAGCGGAGTATATGCTGCAGATAACCCATTAATTAACATATTTAATATTACATCAGTTTTAGGTGAATATACAATAAAAAATATTGAAAAAATGAAAATAATTACAAATGAATTGCAAAAAAATAATGTTTTATCTGATATAGAAATAAATTTACAAGATATTATAACACTGATTATGGATGTTGAAGAAGAAATTGGTGCTATATATTTGGAGTCGCAGACATTAAAAGATAATTTTATTGGAAAAATTTTATTAAAAACTGTTGAAGAATATCACCTAGATATAAAGAAAGAAACAATCGATAAATTTGTGATGACAAATAAAATACTGGCAGAGCAGAACTTAAATATGAATACTAAAATTTCTATTAATGATATTTACTTAGAGTTAATTGAAGCCAAAATATTAAATTATGAAAATATTGATAATTTTATAAAGAAGATAGACATGAATAAGGTGATAATTCCATCTATAGACTTTATTTTAAATGAATGTAGAATTGAGGATATGTCGAAATCTTTTAGGAGTTTAATACGCATGGGCATAAGTGGCGATAAAGATGCGCAATATGATATAGGCTTTGGATATACCAACGGTATTGGGGTTACAAAGAATGTAGCGAGAGGTTTTAAATGGTTTAAAATGGCAGCGGATCAGGGGCATAAGAATGCTCAATATGAAGTAAGCTATGCATATATATATGAACAAGCATCTATTGTAAATACCAGTATTTCACATGATACTCTTCCTTTGTTACTAGGTAATAAATCTGCAGAAGTGAAAGTTATAACCGAAAATCTAGAACTAATAGATAATGCTGAACTTTTTGAAAATTATAAATTGATGGCAGAAAGAGGAGATGCGACAGCGCAATATCGAATTGCTTCCGCATATATTTATGGAAATGGTACAGAGAAAAATTTGATACAAGGATTTCGATGGTATCAAAAAGCTGCGGAGCAAGAACATGTAGAAGCGCAATACAAATTAGGATATTGCTATGAAAAAGGAACAGGTGTTGATTCAGATTTAGAAATGGCATTTAAATTTTATCAAAAAGCCGCTACCTTAGGAAGTGTAAAAGCTCAGACTAATCTAGCTTTATGCTATGAAAAAGGTATAGGAACTACTTTAGATTTGGATAAGGCCTTTGAATGGTATGTACGGGCAGCAGTAAGTGGTTTTGCTAAAGCACAAAATAATCTTGGATATCTTTATGAAAATGGAAAAGGCGCAACGAAAAATTATTCTAAAGCATTTGAATGGTATCAAAAAGCTGCAATACAAGGTCATGCAAAAGCCCAATATAATTTGGCATTGTGCTATGAATATGGTAAGGGTGTGATAAAAAACTTGGATGAAACTTTTAAATGGTTTAAAGAATCTGCAGAGCAAGGGAATATGTATGCACAGTACGCATTAGGAGCGGCATATATAAAAGGCTTGGGAACTAAAAAAGACAAAGAACAAGGCTATTTTTGGTATCAAAAAGCTGCCGAGCAAGGACATCTGGAGGCTGGAGATAAGATTAAGAAAAGAAAGTTTTTTAAAAAATTAAATATAATAAGAAGAAAATGACGGGGGTGTATAGAGATGGTTGATATAGACTACTTAGTAGCGCAGCCGGTGTATAAGATAAATAAAATGATTGCAGAAATGATTGCTTTATTTATTGATGGAAATAAGGATGCATTACTACAAAATACAGACTGGTTTAAAAGAATGCGAACCAATCAATATGATGATTATATAATAGAAACGATTGTAGCATTAAATGAAAGAAATTGTATTAGCGCGGCAATTATAGTAAATCTTAGAACAATATTAGGACTGCTAAATATCGAGTTAAAGAACGAATTGATTGCAGAACTATTGATAAGCTTGGATGAAAAAATTTATGCAATGAATAATTTAGAAATGGTATTAAATCAAGTTACATATACAACAGATAATATTATTGGAGATATATTACAGGTAACAGCATTAATAAACTTTCATACATTGAATAATATTGAAAAAGCTGAAATAATAACTACACAAATATTTGAAAATAAAGTTATTGCAAGCAAAGAATTAGATATGTTGGAAATTTTGATGCAGATTCAAGATATTGAAGAAATTGATATTGGAGTAATTTATCTGGAGCTGCAGGTATTACAGGACGATGCTATTTGTACAGTAGCATTAGAGATGTTAGAGGCATATCATTTGCTATCTGAAACCAAAAAAAAGTTGATTGAGCCAACAAGTTTTATCGAAGCGATGTTGGCAGAACAAAAGTTAAATGCCCTAGCGCAATTTGATGTGTTTAGTATTTATAAAAATATTATAGAAACGAAAATGGAAAACTATGAAATACTATTTTTAGAAGAAGTGATGTCAAACTCCACCATTTTGCCTATAGATTTCATGGAGCCCGCAGATGCAAAAGGGCAATATGATCTAGCTTGGAAATATATCAAGGGAATCGATATTAAAAAAAATGTAAGTGCTGGAATTGATTGGCTGCGCACTGCTGCAGAGAATGGATATGTATATGCTCAATATCATATGGCGCTGAGATATGCAGCTGGAGATGGGATAGAACAAGATGAGCATAAGGCTTGGGAATGGTTCGAGAAGGCAGCGGCGCAAGGACATGCTAAATCTATATATAAATTAGGAAAAATTTATACTGATGGAATTATAGTAGAAAAAGATTATGAAAAAGCTTTTAATTGTTATTTGCAGTTGGCTCAAAAAAGCAACAAAGATGCTCAATATAAAGTGGGTATAGCATATATGTATGGAAATGGTGTAGAAAAAGATTCGACAAAAGCTTTTGAGTGGCTAAAGAAAGCTGCCGAAAGAAAGCACAAAGAATCTCAGCACAAGATTGGAATTGCATATGCTGAAGGTGTCGGCGTCGAGCAAAATTTAGAAGAAGCGTTTCGATGGTCTAAATTGGCGGCAGATCAGGGATATTTATTTGCTCAAAATAATGTTGGTGTTGCATATGAAAAGGGTCTCGGGGTAAAGCAAGATGACGACGAAGCATTTGCTTGGTATATGAAAGCCGCGATGCAAAATGGAGTCGAAGCACAATTTAATTTGGGTATTTGCTATGAAAAAGGAATAGGGGTTTTACAAAATTTGTATGGAGCGTTTGAGTGGTATAGTAAGGCTGCGAAGCAAGGATATGTGGCCGCACAGATTAAGATTGGAGATTTATATTTTGATGGCTTAGGGGTTATGCAAAATTTTTATGAAGCATTTGCCTGGTATGCGAAAGCGGCAAAGGATGGAGATACACTGGCTCGTCACAAGGTGGCAGAATGTTATGAAAATGGAACTGGCGTTGAAATTGATATGGTAAAAGCATTTAGGTTATTCGAGCAACTGGCTAAAGAGGGGCACGCCGAGTCTAGGTATGATATTGGTTATTTTTATGGTACTGGAACGGTTGTACATAAAAGTGCAAGAAAGGCATTCAAGTGGTATAAGAGTGCAGCTGTTGGGGGTTTTGCACAAGCACAATATAGCGTAGCTTTATGTTATGAGGTAGGAATAGGTGTATCGAAAAATAAAATTAAAGCATTTAAATGGCTTAAATCTGCAGCAGATGGTGGATGCGTAGACGCACAATATGAGTTGGCTATTGCTTATTTTGAAGGGAATGGTACATCAAAAGATAGGCCAAAGGGTAAGTGGTGGCTTCAAAAAGCAGCGAACCAAGGACATGAAGCCGCATTATTGAAATGGGAAAAGATGACTAAATAGTAAAACTTGTGTTTTTTATTAAAAACGGATATTCTAATAGAGTCAAAAATAATATGATTAGCAAGAAAAAATTACTCCCTTTTTTATTATAGAGGGAGTTTAATAAATGGAGGAGTTTATGATTAGAAAAGCAGTTGTTGAAGATGCATGGCAAGTTGATCTCTACTTTAATGAAGCTAGAAATTACTTTAAGGAGAAAGGCGTAGATCAGTGGCAAGGTAGTTATCCTAATGCTTTGGATGTTAAAGAAGATTCTAAGAGGGGAAACGGATATGTGGTTGTTGAAGATGAAATAGTAAAGGCCTACTTTTTTTTAATATTTGGAGATGACCCTACCTATTCAACTATCTATGATGGAAGTTGGATTACAGATAAATCATATGGAGTATTGCACAGAGTGGTTGTAGGAATGAAGTTTAGGCAAGAGGGCATTGGGAGCCAGATTTTTGCGTTTGCTATAGAAGAGGCAAAAAAATTGAGGATGAATCTACGTATAGATACGCATAAAGATAATATTGCTATGCAAAAGCTGATCGAAAAAAATGAGTTTGATTATTGTGGAATAATTTATATTGGTGATGGCAGTGCCAGATTAGCATATGAACGAGAAATTGAATAAAAAATTTTTTGGAAGAGGAGGTGAGAAAAATCAAAATTTTGGAGATCCAGAAATGTTATTTTAAAAAAAATGACAAAAAAAATCGAAAAAAAATAAAAAAAAGACTTGCTTTTTTTTTAAAGGTATGTTATATTATGTTTATCACATCTTAGGCCGACATGGCGGAATGGCAGACGCAGTGGATTCAAAATCCACCACCCCTAAAGTGTGTGGGTTCGAGTCCCACTGTCGGTATATAAAAAGCAGCTTAACTTTTACAGTTAGGCTGCTTTTTGGTTTGTACTGCAATAAATAACTGCGCTTTAGATGGTAAAATGTACATCTATAGAATTTGGAACATACAATTTAAAATTTTGCCAAGTGGATTCGGTACCACCATAGTATATATCGGTCAAATTTAAGCAATCACCAAATATGCCAGGCTCAATAATTCCATCATAGTTAGAGTTGTGTATTGATGTAACAGAAGTAGGTATAAAAATAGATTGTAATCCCGAAAATCTAAAAGCATTTTCTTCTATAGAAGTGACAGTACTAGGAAGTATAACTGTAAAAGCATTTTGTTTGGCAAAGGGTTGTCCTTCAAAAGCACCTTTTCCTATTGTTTTAACGAGGAATCCATCTATAACTGCTGGAATATTAGCAATTGTTATTGTATTGTCTGCGTCGGTAATTGTGCCAGAAGCAGCGTCAAATTTTATGCGACCTCCTTCCACTCCGTTAACATTGATCCATATAGGACCAATATTTTGAAATAACACTTCAACCTGATTTGAAATATCCACATCAAGGTTATCCCATTCTTCTTTAGATCCTCCAAAATATATTGTCTTTAAATAATTACAGTTAGCAAATGTATTTTTGGCTATCTCAGTAACAGAAGCTGGTATGGATATTGTTGCTATTGTCGAATTTCTAAATGCATGACTTTTTATGGCAGTCACTGTATTTGGTATTTTTGCAGATTTTATATTAATGCGATTTTCAAATGAACCTTCACCTATTACTTTAACTGCTGCTCCAGAAATTTCTTCCGGAATGTCAATGGCAAAACCAACATAATCTGCAGAATCTAAAACGGTTCCAGAATCTATATCAAATCTAATTGGACCGCCTTCTATATCCTTGATAAAAAACCACTCCGGACTTAGGGTATGGATTATCTCCAAAGTATCATTTGATGATAGGTCAATATTAAAACAATCCCAGTCTGAAGTACTGCCATTAAAATAGATGGTGTTTAAATTATCAGCTCCATCAAGAAAATTGCTTACAAGTCTGTTTGGTGCCTTTGTAAAAGCAATAGTTTGTAACGCAGGAGCATTTTTGAATAATGTAGAGTTGATATATGCCAATGTGCTAGGAAATGCCACAGATTCGAGTAAGGTTGCATCTTCAAAGGCAGGAGTCATAATTTGTGTGACAGGCTTACCATCAATATTTGCTGGAATACTAGCAGATGTAACGGTGTTTTGAACATCAAAGATTTCAATTTGATCTGTAAATATGGCCATTCTGCGGTCTGCATAAAATGTGGTGGCATTTCCATAAATAACTTTGCCACCCTCTATTCCAGGAATGGTTGCTAACTGAGCATTGACAACGCATCTAACCTGGCTGGGAGTAACAATCACAACAGGAGTGGTCGCAGCGGGCCATCTATAATTATCGCTAATTCTGGTAAGTCTATAATATTTTTCTGCAGTTGAAATACCTAGGTTGATGCTATGTCCACCATAAAATATAAACTCAAGAGCATAACTTTGATAAAACGCATTACTAGGAACGTATGTTACTGATTTTGGAATAAATATTTTTTGGAGGGCAGTGTTTTTGAAAGCATAGGAGCCGATAGACTTTACGGTTTCGGGTAGTGTGACTTCGGTTAATTGGGTACAATTTTCAAATGCATTGGAGGCAATAGCAATGACAGGAATACCATTGATGGTTTCTGGAATATATGCTGTAGTTATAGTTGTTTCAGCTTCTACAATGGTTCCGGTACTAGGATTAAATTTGAGTTTACCACCAGTAACTCCTTCTACTTCTAAAAAAGATGTATCTAGATACAAACGGCTGACTCCGGCATTAGTTTCTAATAAATTGACGGAATCGGCAACATCGGCTTGAAGACATGAAGGTGTTGCACATAACAAAGTGGCTGCAATGAGATAGTTATATTTTCTTTTCATAGTTATTCTCCTTAATAATTAATCCGCATAAATGAAAAATGTCATAATAATTTGAAAAATGTTATATTTATTAATAGAAAATACAATATTTGCAACAACTTGTCAATATACAATTTTTTCCTATAAACACAGTAAAATATCAGATATATGTAAAATGGTTCCTAGCTATATAAGAAGCCAGGAAACATTGTGCTCATGCGTCGGCCAAATCTAGATATTTATCAGCCAAGTCATCATTACCTAAATGTAAATAGCATTCTGCTATATTTCTATAAACTAGCTGCTTATGTTCTGAAAAATCTATTGCTTTAATAAATATATTTGCGGCTTGATCAAATTGACTCATATGAAAATAGCAATCTGCAATAATTTCGAGACAAATATTTTCGGAGTGCCCTAGAGAAATTGCTTTTACTAACAGTGGGATTACTATTTTATAATTACCTATTTTATAGAATATTACACTAAGTTCAAGATACGCATCTTTGCAATTGGGATATAGTTCTATGATTTCTTGATATTTTTTTAAACTGTTTAATATCTCGCCTAGTTGGTTATAACAACGAGATTGCAGCAAGAGTATTTCGAGTGTGGTCGAATTATGTTGCAAGTACAATAGACTATTATTTAATGCTTCTTGAAATTCGGAATTTGCAAAATTTGAATACATAAGGTCCTCATAATCTTTAGATGGATTGTCCATAGTAATTTCCTCTCTGTTATTGAATTTTTATTCTATTCTTTATTATGCAAAATAATTTACCAATTATACAAAAAAATATTTATGATTTTTAGTTAAAGCAAATAAAAATTTAATTGCTTAGGAATATGTTGTAATGGCTTGATATATTAATAAATTTTAAAGAATGTACTTGCAATTAACTATATTATAGATCTTTTTTGAGTGAAAATTTTGCAAAAAATATTCAAAATATATATATAATTTTTTAAATTACTATAAAAGGGAAGAAAAAAAATATATATTTAGTTAAAGTGAATGAGATGTTAAGAAATTAAACATTCGTGTTAAGATTTTATGTATATTATATCCATGGGATTTGATAAAATTAATTTAGAAAAATAAAGGGGGGGTGCACATTTTATGAAATTATTTTTACAACAATACACCGAAGGAGGGAAAGTATGAAAGCAAAATACAAAAATTGGCTTTGGTTTGCTGGTATTGTAGCAGTTTTCGGATGTTATTTTGGGTATAATGCTATGCAAGAAGTCGACAATTTTTCATTTAAGTATGAAGGCGTTGACTTAGATGCAGAAGTTTCTAGTATTGATCGTGAAGGAACCTATTCAGATTATCAAGCATCTCATGCTTCGACACCTCATGCTTTAAAGAGCATTGAAGTTGATTTAACAGATGTTAACAAAACAGAGGGTGCTAGTTTTCATAAGAATTATGAAGGGGAAAGTAATGTTTTAATAACAGAGCCCCAATCTTATGTAGAATGGGACGTTGATGTTAAAGAAGAAGGATTATACCAAGTAGAGGTTGAATATTATCCAGCACCAGGAAAGGGTACTGATATAGAAAGAGCATTTTACATTAATGGTGAAATTCCTTTTAATGGTTCTGATAAAATATTGTTTACTAGACTTTGGGGCGATGCCGGAGCAGTCAAATCAGATAATCAAGGTAATGAGATTCGTCCAAGTCAGATAGAGCTTCCAGAGTGGAATACTTTAGCCTTTAAAGACTATATGGGATATGAAGTTGATCCATATGAGTTTTATTTCGAAAAAGGCAAGAATACTATTGCACTGGAGGGAGTTGGCGAACCGTTAGCAATCAAGTCAATTACGTTAAAGGCAGTCGAAAAAATTCCTACTTATGCAGAGTATAGTTCTGTTGCACGTAGCAGTTCAATCGAAGACTTCGAATTAACAATTCCTGGTGAAAAAGCCTCGCTTACAACATCACCTTCCCTATATGCTACATATGATCGTTCATCTCCTGGAACAGAACCATATAGTATATCTAAAATCAAACTCAATATGGGTGGCGGATACGCATTTCGTATAGCTGGTCAATGGATTGAATGGGACTTTGAAGTTCCGCAAGATGGATATTATTATATTGATCTAAAAGGACGTCAGAATTATCAACGTGGTTTTGTATCAAATAGATCTATATATATAGATGATAAAATCCCTTTCCAAGAATTGTCAGCAATTCCGTTTAGGTATAGTAACGACTGGATTTTAACTACTTTTTCTGTTGATGGGGAACCCGCACCTATTTATTTAGAAGCTGGTAAGCATTCTATAAAAACACAAATTACTCTGGGTGATCTTGGTGAAATTTTAGGAGAGCTTGAGGATAGTGTATATAGACTAAATGCTATGTATCGTAAAATTCTAGTTCTTACAGGTAGTGTTCCTGACGCGTATCGTGATTATAATATTGATAAAGTGTATCCGGATGTAATCGAAGGAATGGCCCTTGAAAGCAAGAGATTATATAAAATCGTAGATGATCTTACTGCATATGCAGGTGAAAAATCTAGCCAATCAGCGATTATTGAGACATTGGCTCGTCAGCTAGAAGAGTTTGTGGAAAGCCCTGATGAAATTCCAGGCTCACTTTCAAATTTTAATAGTAATGTAAGTGCTCTTGGTACAACAATCTTAACTCTAAGTGAATCACCTCTAGATATCGATGAATTTGTTGTTCGCTCTACTGATGTTAAACCTAAAAAGGTTAGCTCTGGAATTTTCGCTAATACTTTCCATGAAGTTGGCTCTTTTGTTGCATCATTCTTTACTGATTACAATTCGGTAGGTAATGTATATGAAGATCAAGAGGTTGTTGATATATGGTTACTAACAGGACGTGACCAAAGTACCGTTATCAAAAATATGATTGATGATACATTTACCCCAGAAACTGGCATTAAGGTTAATGTTAAGTTGGTAGAAGGCGGAACCCTTATGAAGGCAGTTATTTCGGGTGCAGGTCCTGACCTAGTTCTTTCTATTGGTCAAGGCGAGCCAGTTAACTACGCACTACGTAATGCGGTTGAAGACTTAACTCAATTTGAAGATTTTGAGGAAATATTCTCTCGTTTCTATCCTAGTGCTTATGAGCCATTTAAATTCGAGGGTGGGGTGTATGCTATTCCAGATACGCAAAGCTATGATGTGTTGTTCTTTAGAACAGATATTATGGATGAACTGGGACTAGATGTACCAAACACTTGGCAAGATCTAATTGATATGCTTCCTGTAATTCAACAAAATAATATGGGCGTTGCAATTCCATCTCTTATGGGAACAACTGGAACAGATCCATCAATGTTCTTGGGAATGCTATATCAACAAGGTGCTGATTTGTATAGTGAAGAAAGAGATAGAATTTTGCTAGATTCTCCAGAGAGTGTTTACGCATTCGAAACGTATACCAAGTTCTTTACGCATTATAAATTGCCATCTGAATACAACTTCCTAAACCGTTTCCGTTCTGGTGAAATGCCTATCGGTGTTCAAGGATATGGAATGTACAATTCGTTAGCCGTATTTGCGCCAGAGATTCGTGGTCTTTGGGACTTTGCTCTTATGCCTGGTACAGAACGAGAAGACGGAACAATCGATAGAACAGCATATGGAGCATCTTCTGGATCTATGATGTTAAAGCAAGATAATGCGGTGATCAAGGAACAAGGATGGGAATTTTTGAAGTGGTGGACAGATGCTCCTACTCAAGTTAGGTTTGGTCGTGAAATGGAGAGTATTTTGGGACCTTCAGCTCGTTATGCTACCGCTAATATCGAAGGATTCCAGCAACTGCCTTGGACTAATGAGCAACAAGAAATTCTACTGGAGCAATGGAAGTGGGTAGAAGGTACTCCGCAAATTGCCGGTGGATATTATACATTCAGACACATAACAAACGCAGTTCGTAACGTTGTTAATAATAATAATGACCCTCGTGAAACACTACTCGACTATACTAAACTTATCAATGAAGAAATTGAGAAAAAACGTCTTGAGTTTGGCCTAGAAATTAATAAAGAAGGGGAGGAATAAGATGGAGCGTTTTTTTAGTCAGTTAAAAAAGAAGTCGGCATACACTTGGCTTCAAATGAAGAAAAGTAAAGTTTATTATTTGTTCGTATTACCATATGCTATTCTCTTTACAATTTTCTTTATAGCACCAGTTGTTGTATCCATCATTTTAAGCTTTACCTATTATAATGTACTGGAGCCACCTCAATGGATAGGGCTTCAAAACTACATTAATTTACTGCTTGCAGATGATATTTTCTTAATTGGTGTTAAGAATACATTCATTATAGCTGCAATAACAGGACCTATAGGTTACATCGCAGCGTTCCTATTTGCTTGGTTCATAAATGAGCTTCCACCAAGAATTAGAACTATCGCCGTTGTTGTTTTTTACGCACCAACAATTTCAGGTCAGGTTTATTTAATTTGGTCTATAATGTTCTCTGGTGACCCATATGGATATGTAAATGCGTTTTTACTGCGGTTCGGAATAATAACAGAGCCAATTTTATGGTTATCAAATCCAACGTATATGATGCCAGTTATAATTGGAGTTATTTTATGGATGAGTTTGGGAACAGGATTCCTATCGTTTATTGCAGGTCTGCAAGGTATTGACAGAAGTCTTATCGAAGCGGGTTGCGTAGATGGTATAAGCAATCGTTGGCAAGAACTATGGTTTATTACTCTTCCAAGTATGAAGCCGATGCTTTTATTTGGTGCTATTATGTCAATTACGCAAGCATTTAACGTGGCAGACGTAACGATGGCACTTGCTGGATTCCCTAGTACAGACTATGCCGCTCGTACAGTTGTATCTCACCTTATCGACTACGGTTCAACTCGTTTTGAGATGGGTTACGCATCAGCTATAGCGACCTTATTATTTGGAACAATGATTCTTTGTAAAGGTGCAATTCAAAAAATGTTAAGCAGGGTAGGAAACTAAGAATAGAAAGGAGTACGTGTAATGGCAAAGAAAAAGAAAGTGAAAGAGCCGAAATTAAAGAAAAGAACGAAACGCTTAAATAGATCGGCTGGCGGTAACTTTGGAATTTATTTGATATTGTTATTTTTCGCATTGTTTATGGCATTCCCTCTGGTATATGCTATCAATGCCGCATTTAAGCCTCTTGATGAAATTTTCTTGTTTCCTCCAAGAGTATGGGTTCAAAATCCCACACTTGATAACTTCCAAGACCTGTTTGTTCTAATGTCGAAGTCTTGGGTACCGTTTACAAGATATTTCTTTAACACAACGTTTATCACTGTTGTTGGTACCGTAGGTCACATTATTGTATCATCGCTGGCGGCGTTTGTGCTTGCAAAATATAAGTTTCCAGGTAGTAAATGGTTTTTTAGATTGGTAATTACAGCGTTAATGTTCAACGGCTATGTAACGTCAATTCCAAATTACCTTATTTTGTCAGAATTAGGTTGGATCGATACTTATTGGGCAGTAATTGTTCCTTATTTTGCAGCTCCACTAGGACTATTCCTTATGAAACAGTTTATGGAAGGTGTTCCAGATGTTTTACTAGAAGCCGCGAAAATAGATGGGGCAAAAGAATGGACCATCTTTATGGAGATCGTAATGCCTATCGTTAAGCCGGCTTGGCTAACACTTATGATTTTTGCAGTCCAAAATTTGTGGAACAATCAAGCTTCTGTAGTTATCTATTCAGAAGAATTAAAAACACTTCCATATGCATTACAACAAGTTCTTGCAGGTGGAGTAGCTCGTGCGGGTGTTGGTTCTGCTGTATCATTAATAATGATGATCGTACCTATCACAGTATTTATTATTTCACAAAGCAACGTATTAGAAACAATGGCGAGTTCAGGTATCAAGGACTAAGAAAGGGGGTTTATAATAGTGAAAAAGTTAAAAAAAGCATTAGTGCTACTCACGGTAAGTATGACCCTTTCTGCTACAATGCCTGTGGCTACCATAGCAGATCAAAGAAGTTACACTTACACTTATGATTATTTTAAAGTTGAACGTGAATCTCCAGATGCATATACACCGATATCGTTAACAACGGGTTCTCAGTTTGGAATAGGTGATTTCAAAAACGCTGATGGGCTTTTTGTTAAAGGCGATGATATTTATGTATGCGATACTGGAAATGACAGAATTGTAGTTCTGACTAGATTGGCAAATGGCGATTTTGAAGTCAAGGAAGAAATTAAAGAAGTTTCGGGTGTAGAGATCACTACTCTTGATGGAGTAACAGATATTTTTGTTGCAGACAATGGCGATAGATATATTGTTGATAAGCAAAACCAAAGAGTGCTTCACACAGATAGCAAAAACAATGTTATCTTAGAGCTTACAAAACCGGAGGACGAAACTATTGCTGCTAACGCAGAGTTCTTTCCTAACAAAGTTTTGGTAGATAACACTGGCCGTATCATTTTACTAGTTGATGGGTACAACGAAGGTTTTTTACAATTTGATCCCGCTGGAAATTTCTTAGGATATCTCGGAGCAAATAAAGTTAAGTTTGATCCACTAGATTTCTTATGGAGATCGTTTTCAACCGATGCTCAACAAGCGCAAATGATTCAGTTTGTTCCAACAGAATATTCAAATTTGGCATACGACTCAGAAGGTTTCTTATATGCAACAACGGATGTTTTTGATGTTGCAGAAATCAGAAGTAATGCTGCGACGCCGATCAGAAAGCTCAATGCAACTGGTCAAGATATCCTGGTTAAAAATGGTACGACAAATCCGATGGGAGATTTATCTTGGGGTGCTGCAGGAGACGTAAAAGATGCGTCACGTTTTAGCGACATAACAATTCTTGATAACAATATATATGTAGCGTTAGATAGAACTCGTGGAAAATTATTCTGCTACGATTATCAAGGCAATTTGCTTTATGCATTTGGCGGTATTGGTAACAAGCTTGGATATTTTCAAGGTGTAACTTCTATTGAGCATATGGGAACTGACCTATTTGTTCTCGATGGAAAAAATGGTTCTATCACTACCTTTACGTTAACAGAGTATGGTCAATTAATTAACAAAGCAATCGAAACTTATGTTAATGGATATTATCAAGAATCTGGCGACTACTGGAGAGAAGTTCAGGCTCTAAACGGAAACTTTGAGCTGGCTGCAGAAGGTATTGGCCGTGCATATATTCAGTCTGGAGATTATGAGCTGGCTATGGAGTATTTTGAAAGAACTTGGGATGACGATAACTATTCTAAGGCATTCAAGCTTTATAGAAAAGATTGGATCGAAGACAACATCGGACCAGTTTTAACATTCTTAATTATACTAGTGATTGTTCTTAGTGTTTGGAATGTACTCAAAAAAATCAAAGGAGGGATCATGGATGACGATTATTAAAAAAGTGAATGGCGTCAACACTCAAGTGGAAAGCAAAATCAAAAATGAGAAGTTGGCCAAATACGTTGATAGTTTGAGATTCGGTTTATATGTCTGTACCCATCCTCTTGATGGATTTTGGGATTTAATACGTGAAAAGCGTGGAACTATAGCTGCAGCAAATACGTTCTTATTTTTGGTTCTAGCTGTTAATCTAATGAAACTGCAATATACGAATTTTTTGTTTCTAGCAATAGATTGGGAAAAAATTAATATATTTGTAGAGCTTGCGAAAGTACTTTTTCCAGGATTTTTGGCCGTGGTTTCGAATTGGGGCCTAACAACATTGTTTGATGGAAAAGGTAGAATGGTAGATATATATATGGGTCTTTGCTATTCCGCAGTGCCATATATATTGATTCAAATCCCTATGATAATACTAAGTAACGTCTTCACCCGCGATGAAGGTGCGTTCTATTACTATTTTGATACATTCTCGTTGCTATGGTGTGCAGGGCTCGTGCTATGTGCAGTAATGATGATTCACCACTACACGTTAACCCAATCAATTTTGGCAATTGCCGCGACCGGTGTTGGAATGTTGATTATGATTTTTGTATTCGTATTATTCTTTAGTTTAGTAACAGATTCATTCTCATATTTTGTATCTATTTATCGTGAACTAATGTTTAGATTCTATTAAGGAAAGAAAGGAGGGGAAGAAATGAAAAAGCGCAGATTTGCAGCAGTTTTACTTGGACTTATGGCAGCAGTGGGGCTTACTGGATGTGGTGAAGAGGTATCTATAGAAGAAGAAATACCCGTATTTTCAACAGTCTTTACTGATGATAATAAGCCAACTGATATTATTGTGGAAAATGAGCATCTTAAACTGACCATGGATTCAGAAACAACTTATTTTGAAATCAAAGATAAGTCCTCAGGGGCAGTGTGGTATTCAAACCCAACAGATGCTTCTAAAGACCCACTAGCAGGCGGTGATACAAAGAATTTTATTCAATCTACAATGCTGGTTGAGTATATGAATGACATAGGGGTTGGAGCTGTATTAAATAATTATAAGTATTCCATTGTTGACTCATTCTTTGAAATCGAATCAGGAGCAGATTACATCACCGTAAATTATACGATCGGTTCACCTGATAAGCTTTTTATAATTCCAACAGCAATTACGCTAGAAGAACTTGACGGATATCTTGCTCTTATGGACTCAAAAGATGCAAGAAAAATTAAGGAAAACTACAAAAAATATGATATTAACAAACTTTCTAAATCAGATGAGGAAAATAAAGATGAGTTGCTAAAGCTTTATCCAGATCTAGCAAACCAAGTTTTATACATCCTACGTGATACTGTTCAAGATTATCTTAAAGCTGACATGCAAACTAAATTTGAAGCCATTGGATATACGTTTGCAGACTATGAGCGTCATATGGCAGATACAGGAGCAGTAAACTCTAAGCCGCAATTTAATATTCCGATGACAATTCGTCTTGACAAAGAGGATATGCTAGTGGAAGTGCCTATTCCGGCAATGGAGTGGAAAGAGGAGTATAAACTCAACAATATTTCACTTTTACCAATGTTTGGAGCTGGTGGAGTGGATGACGAAGGATATATGATTGTGCCAGATGGAACAGGTGCACTAATCGAATTTAACAATGGTAAGCAAAACCAAAGTGCATTCCAAACAGATATATTTGGATACGATTATGGAATGAAGCGAGAAGCAATGATCCAAGATAACCGTGCAGCATTTGGAGCATACGCTATCTCAAATAACAACGATTCTGTATTGTGTATTATAGAAGAAGGCAAGCCGTTTGCACACGTAAAAGCGGACGTAAGTGGCAGAGGTCATAGCTATAATGTAGCATATAGTACTTTTGATATCATGAAAGATGAGGAAGTTGAGCCTTCATACAAGTCATTCCAATCAATCATAATGTTTGATGATAACATTCCTACTGATACTATTACTCAAAGATATAAATTTATCGAGGGTGATAACTACAATGATGTTGCTCTTGAGTATAGAGACTATATGATAGAAGAGTATACGTTAGAAGCTCTAGAAAACGAAAACGGAATACCTTTCTATATGGATTTAATTGGTGCTGTTAATATGACCAAGCAAGTGTGGGGAGTTCCTCGCTCGGTATTGGTTCCTCTAACATCTATCGAAGAAGCAGAAAAAGTTACTGCAGAAATCAAAGAAAGCGTCGACAATCTATCTGTAATCTATACTGGTGCATTAGACGGTGGAGTTAATCAAGCGTTTATTCACAGGCCAGAGATTCTAGATGAGTTGGGTGGCAAAAAAGAATTCGAAAAGTTTGCTCTGGCAGCTGAGGTGCCTATATATTTAAATGCGAAATTGCAAAGTACCTACGGTGGAAAAGGATTTAGCATGAACAAGGATGTTTCCCGTCATATAACTCGTGAGTACACAGAGCGTAGTCCGTTCTCAATAGTATGGTACGGTGAAAAATCTTGGAGCGGAACTTCTTATAATATTACTCCAGAAGCTCAAGTAGAAGGAATGGAAAAAGTAGCAGAAGTCGCAAACGAAGCTGGTATTGCAGGAATCAGTTTGGAAGATGTTGGAAATATGTTGCTAGCAGACTATGATCCAAAGAAAGCTAGTCACAGAGGCCAAACTATTGACACTACTGTAAATGCAATGCAAAATATTTCTGCCAAAGAAGATATAGATATTATCACCAACGGCGGATTCGAATATGTATTAGGCGGAAGCGATACTATTCTAAATATGGATCTCGCGGGAAATAAGTTTTCAATTGTTGATTATCAAATTCCTTTCTACACAATGGCTCTTAAGGGTAATGTAAATTATACGGGAACAGCGATCAATCTGAGCGGAGATTTCGAGCAAGAGTTCTTACGTTCTATTGAAAATGGAGCAGGTTTGCTGTTTACATTTATGGACGAGAGCATAACTTCTCTCAAAAATACAAACTACACTTATCTATACGCAGCAGAATATGAGTTGATTAAAGAAAGAGCATTAGACTACTACAATCGCTACAACTCTCAACTCGGGCACACTGCAAATATGCCGATTGTTCATCACGAGAGAGTTCAGCCAAATGTGTTTGCAACAACTTACGAAGACGGCACTACCGTTTATGTAAACTACTCAAATAACGACGTAACGATTGATGGTAACGTTGTAAAAGCAGTCGACTTCTTCGTGGAAAGGGGGTAATACAAAATGAAAAAACTGAAAAAAAGAAGACGTAAAATGACACTGAACACTAAGAGACAAATTACAGGTTATATATTTATATTGCCACTGATTCTAGGATTTTTTATGTTCCTAGTAAATCCACTTATCGAGTCGCTTCAAATGAGTTTTTCAAATGTTAAGCTGCAGCCAGGTCAGGGAGGATTTGTTCTCGAGCCGGTTGGTTTTGGAAACTATGAGCAGGCGCTGCTAGTAGATCCAGAATTTAACAGATTGATTGTAGAAGAGATTACTCAGATGCTCATTGATGTTCCTTCTATATTAATATTTAGCTTTTTAGTTGCTATCTTGTTAAACCAAGCATTTAAGGGCCGTGGTCTGGTAAGAGCAATCTTCTTCTTGCCAGTGGTTCTTTCTAGTGGTGTTATCGTTGGGTTAGATGCTGAGAATCAACTTTTACAAGAAATGGGTGAGGTGGTTCAAGCCGAAGATACAAGCACAAGTATAACAGGTTATTTGCAAACGATTTTGGGTGGCGATGCCAACAGTATGATGGGTCAGTATATGCAAATCATATTTGATGTAATCAACCATATCTACGATATCGCAATAGCGTCTGGTATCCAAATCATAATCTTCTTAACTGCACTACAAAGTATTTCTGCGACTACATTCGAAGCTGCAAAAATCGAGGGTTGCGATGCGTGGGCATGTTTTTGGAAGATTACACTGCCAATGGTAAGTCCAATGATTCTCGTAAACTTTATATATACGGTGGTCGATTTCTTTGTGGCAAGCGATAGTGAAGTTATGACTAAGATTACTGATGCGATGATGGCAGATTTGAATTATGGATTTAGTTCCGCAATGGCTTGGATATACTTCGTGATCATTATGGTTATTCTTGGAGTATGTACCGCAATAATTTCTAAAAAAGTATTCTATTACGAATAAATCGGGAAAGGAGAAACGATAATGCCTAACACACCAAATGTAAATAATGAAAATGATAAGGCGGCAGAAAAAGCAATGAAAGCAAAAGCAAAAGCTGAAAAAGCGAAAGCAAAAGCGGCACAAACTAAGTCTGACAATGCTGAAGATGCCAAAAAAGATGCTGCAAAGGCAGAAAAAGCTCGTAAGGCTCGCGCTGCACAAAATGATAAAGCTGCAGCCAAAGCCGATAGAGCAAACAAGAAAGCTGTTAAGGCTGCCAAAAAAGCTGCAAAAAATAAAGCCAATCCTGAAGTAGTAGAGGTGTCCGGAGGACTAACGGGTCTAGAGAAATTTAAGCATACTATTTCTAAGGAGTATATGAATGAGCTTAAGGAGAAAGCAAAGAATGTTACGCTAAAAGATGTGGCGAACTCTGGAAAGAAAGTTGCCAAAGCCGGTGCGACCGGAGCAAAAGATTTGTGGGAAAGAAACAAAAAATCTGATGGGCAATTCTTTAAAAGCGCAATCTTTAATATTTCGTATAAAATTTTTAGAGCAATATTGCTATTCGGACTTTGCTTCCTGATTTTACAACCGCTTATGAACAAGTTTGCATTGAGCATAATGTCAGAAGCCGATCTCTATGATCCATCTGTAATCACGGTTCCAAGAAATCCAACCCTGGATAATTATAAGCTGGTTCCAGAAATCGTCGATTTTTATGGCTCGTTATTAAATACAGTTTGGGTATCCGCGTTAGTTGCCATCACTCAAGTTGCCAGCTGCGTAGTTGTTGGATACGGCTTCGCTAGATTTAACTTCCCGCTTAAAAAGTTTTGGTTCGGATGCGTACTGTTGATCATCATTGTGCCACCGCAAACAATTACCTCTTCACTATATCTACACTTTAGATTCTTTGATGTTTTGGGATTGTTTGAATACTTCACAGGTGAAACAATAAATATGCACAACTCGATTATGCCATATCTGCTAATGTGTTTGGGTGGAATTGGACTCAAGAGTGGGCTTTATGTGTTCTTGCTAAATCAATTCTTCCGCGGCATTCCAAAAGAGCTAGAAGAGGCTGCATATGTGGATGGATGTAGCACATTTAGAACATTCCTCACAATAATGCTACCTAATGCAAAAGCAATTGTTGTTGCCTGTTTCTTATTTGCTTTCGTATGGCAATGGACAGATATCTATTATTCAAGAATTTTCCTCGGAAACGTCGATCTAATTGCTAAAACTTTGCCTTCTATCTCAGAAGCGCTAGCAGTTCACTTCTCCGCGTTATACGGAAGTGGCGCAAAACCTAGTATCGCATATACAGATGCTATTCTTTCAACCGGACTATTGATGACTATTGTTCCTCTATTAATCATCTATATTGTGTTCCAAAAATCATTCGTTGAAAGTTTAAGCCAAACTGGTCTTAAGATGTAAAATGAATTTGCGGCGTGAGTTATTATTGCTCACATATAATTTGAATACAACCTTGTAGCCTCCTGTTAACTCGGGAGGCTTAAGGGGGTATAAGGACTATATTAGACCGATAAAGATTTGGTCCTGATATATTTGAGAGGAGATGATAAAGGTGAAATTAAGTAAAATGTTATTTTTAACTGGAGCGCTTGCAGTAGTATTGACGGGGTGCGGTGGCGCTGAAGAAGCTACGCCATCAACAGAGGTGGTAAAAGAAGTTGTAGCGCCTATTACAACACCAGAAAAATCGGCGGAGCCAGTTCGTGACCTAGACGGATTAGTTGTTACTATTGCTAGCTGGGCAGACGTTAAGGAACCAGAAGTAAAAGCAAATAGCTATGACGAAGCTGTTTGGGAATATCGCCATGAGATGATGGATAAACATAATTTTGGTTTCGAAGAAAAACTGGAGCGCTTGCAGTAGTATTGACGGGGTGCGGTGGCGCTGAAGAAGCTACGCCATCAACAGAGGTGGTAAAAGAAGTTGTAGCGCCTATTACAACACCAGAAAAATCGGCGGAGCCAGTTCGTGACCTAGACGGATTAGTTGTTACTATTGGGCAGCGTTAAGGAACCAGAAGTAAAAGCAAATGGCTATGACGAAGCTGTTTGGGAATATCGCCATGAGATGATGGATAAACATAATTTTGGTTTCGAAGAAAAATCTCTAGTTAAATGGAACACTGCTCTAGAGGAGATGTCAACCACAACTTTAGCTGGTGAGCCTTCTGCAGAAATCTTTCGCTTTCACCCAAGTTTCATAGGTCAGGTAATAGGCAGTGGTCTTGCTGCAGATTTATCTAAATCTACTGTAATCGACTGGTCGAAGCCTAAATGGAATGATGTCGCGATTCAAATGGCAACTGATGACGGCGCCATCTATGGCCTTGCAGTAGGATTTGAGCCTCGCAAAGGAGTATACTTTAATAAGAGGTTATTCGAAGAAGCGGGGCTTGAGCCAGACTTATTATACGATCTGCAAGCATCGGGCGAGTGGACTTGGGAAAAATTTGAAGAAATCTGTGAAAAATTAACACGTGATATCGACAATGACGGAGTTAATGATATCTATGCATATGCTATTCAGGCAAACCAGTTTGCGGAGATTGCTATACTATCTAACGATGGATTTTATGTAGGAAGAGACGAAGACGGAACCTTCTACAATAATCTAGGCTCTCCAGAATCTATAGAAGCTCTACAATGGTGCGTGGACTTGTGGCAAAAAGATTATGACTTGTTCCCAGCAGGTGAGGGAAATTTCGCAACTCAAAATGTATTATTCCAAGACGGCAAGGTTGCTATGCATGTGGCAGACGAGTGGGAAGCCATGAACTATTCCAAAAATATGGATGACGATTTTGGCTTTGTATGTTTCCCTAAAGGCCCTAAGGCAACTCAATACGCGGTAGGTCAAAGCGACGAGCTTTGGGTAATTCCAAACAGCTATACGCAAAAAGAGATAGATGACATTTTGTTTGCACTGGATCTATGGACCGATACGCCTCCAGATTATGATCCAAATTATGCGTGGATGACAAGTTCGTATCCGCTATACAGAGATGTGCGTGCGGTTGACGAGACCAACGTTTTGATGCGCGAACCAGGAGTTCAAAGAGTCGACTACAAAAACTTCCTCGGAAGCGGCAAGGTTGACTTAAACATGGGTGACAAACTCTATTGGAACGGTGCCACTCCGGTAGAGGTAATAGAAGCTATGGAAGGGCAAATGAACGCAGTTTTAAATGAGTTAAACGCCAAGTAATTATATCAGTTTTGAGATCTCTCCTTGTTAAATAAAGTTTAGATTTTATTTATATGGAGGGATTTTTTAGAATATAGCGAAGGAAGGAGAAGGATAATGAAAAAATTTTTATGGATAGGGATAGCGGTTATGGGTACTTTAACGGCTTGTGGTGCTGCAGATGAAACAGCAGAAGTTGCCGCTCCAGTTGCAGAAGTTGCAGAAGTTGTCGCTCCAGTTGCAGAAGTTGTCGCTCCAGTTGCAGAAGTTGCTGCACCTGTAACTGCATCAGCCTCAGGGTCTGCTGTGAGAGATCTTAAGGGACGCGAAGTTACTTTGGCCAATTGGGCAAACGTTCCAGAACCCGAAAATAAAGGTAGTGCTCAAGAGGAATCGTTGTGGGAATATCGCAATGAGATGATGGAGGAACATAATTTCACTTTTGCAGAAGTGGGTGTTACAACTTGGGACGGTACACTCGAATATTTCTCCAGTAACACATTATCAGGTCATCCGAAAGATGATATCTATAGAATTCACTCGTCTTTTGTTTCTGGATTGCTACATAGCGGATTGGCTTATGATCTAGCAAGTTTAAATTCGATAGATTTAGATGATCCAAAGTGGAGTCAGTTGGCAATAGATTATATGACAAAAGACGGCGCCGTATATGGAATCGCAAAAACTCAGCGTCCATCGTTTGGAGTATTTTATAACAAGCGCCTTTTTGAAGAGGCAGGGTTGGATCCCGATTTGCCATATGATCTGCAAGCATCAGGTGATTGGACATGGGAAAAATTTGAAGAACTGTCAGAGCTGCTTGCAAGAGATACAGATGCAGATGGAATAAACGACATCTATGCATTGCCATATTCAGGAACAATATTCCAATATGCGGCGCTATCAAACGGTGGCAGTTATGTTGGTAGAGATGAAAACGGAATGTTATATAACAATACGCTTTCTCCAGAAACATTGGAGGGGATTCAGTGGGTGGCAGATTATTTGGCAAAGGACTATGAACTATTAACTACAAAAAATATGGGGCACACTCAATCGTTTATGGATGGGCAAGTGGCTATGTATGTCGCAGCGGAATCTGTATGCGTACAGCTAAACAAAGGCATGACCGATGAGTATGGATTCGTATTTTTTCCGAAAGGTCCAAAGCTAGATAAATACGTAACCACAAACAATCCTCATTTTTGGGTAATTCCGAGCGCCTTTTCAAAAGAAGAAGCTGAGGACGCCGCATTTGCTCTTGATATGTGGGCATCACAACCTCCGGATTATAGAGGAGAAGACGATTGGATGGCAGAACTATTTCCGTTATATCGCGATGATAGAGCTGTGGAGGAGACAATTGCTAAAATGAGGCAAACCGAACATATTGCAATTGACTATGCAAACTTTATTTCGGGAAATGTTAAAATAGCCGACTACACAAACGATGTATATTTTGATGGTAATACGCCAACAGAAGCGCTAGAAACTATTGCTGGGATTTGGCAAGCAGAAATCGATCGAGTAAATGCGCTCAATAAATAATATATGAAAGGAGAATGTGGAATGAATTTAAGAAAGCTTTTATGCATAGGTTTTGTAGCAACGACAATGGGAGCCCTCACAGCTTGCGGAGGTGCAGAAGAAACAGCCGAAGTTGCTGCACCAGTTGCAGAAGTTACAGAAGTTGCCGCTCCAGTTTCAGCTGAAACAGAAGAGCCGGTTCGTGATCTTGGCGGATTGGTTGTTACCATCGCATCGTGGGCTGACGTTGTGGAGCCTGAGGAAAAAAATTCTGCTCAAGAAGAAGCTCTCTGGGAGTATCGTCACGAGATGATGGAGAAGCATAATTTCCAATTTGAAGAGTTAGCATTGGGAACATGGGATGGCATATTGGAGTTGATGTCGACTTCTTCATTGGCAGGAGAGCCAGCAGCAGAGGTATTTAGAATGCAGGCCAATTTTAATGTTTCAGCTAAAAACAGCGGTTTGGCATACGACCTTTCAACACTCGATTCGATAGATCTTAGTGAACCAAAATGGAGCTCAACTTTAAACGAGTTGATGTCGGATGGAGATAGCATATACGGTTTGGCAAAATTTGGTCGCCCGTCTGGAGTTTTATACTTCAATAAAAGAATTCTCGAAGACGCAGGCATAGACCCAGACTCAATATATGATATGCAGGCAAACAAGACTTGGACCTGGGACGCATTTATGGATATCTCAGAAAAAGTAACCCAAGATATCGACAACGATGGATTAAATGATATCTACGCATTGCCTATGCAGTCAGGAAATTTTGTCAGAGCTGCCATGTTTTCAAATGGAGGATCGTATCTCACAATTGATGAAGAAGGAAATTATCAATACAACTTGATGTCTCCAGAAAGCTACGAAGCATTTGAGTGGGCTGCAGATTATTGGCAAACTGACTATGATGTATATCCATCGCATTGGAATGGGCACAAAGAAATGTTTACCTCTGGAAAGACAGCGTTTTTCTTGGGCGATGAGTGGGAAATCGTAACGCTAACTCAAGATAAGATGACAGACGACTGGGGAATGGTTGCGTTTCCTTTAGGTCCAAAGGGTAAAAATTATGTAGGTCTATACAACGATGCGGCATGGGTGATTCCAAATGTTTATACGAAAGAGGAAGCGGAGGACATTGCGTTTGCGCTGGACATATGGGTAAATCCGGCACCAGGATATGACGGCCCAGATGATTGGATGTCAGAATATTATCCATTATATCGCGACGCAAGAGCAGTGGAAGAGACGCTCGCCATGCTTCGACAACCAGAAAACGCAGAGCCTCTACTAGCAAGCTTTTTGGCTCAAAATGTAAAGATCAACCAAGCATTTGATGATGTCTATTGGAACAAGACAACGCCGATGGAAGGTTTAGAAGCTCAAAAGCCTATATGGGAGGCAGAGTTAGAAAAGTATAACAAATAAGAAGGAGATGGTAAATTTATGAAATTTAGCAAATTATTTTTAATAGGAATGACTATGGCAACATTAACGGCTTGTGGAGGTGCAGAAGAAACGGCCGAAGTTGCCGCTCCAGTTGCCGAAGTTGCCGCTCCAGTTGCCAGCTGAAACAGAAGAGCCGGTTCGTGACCTCGGCGGATTGGTTGTTACTATCGCATCGTGGGCGGATATTAAAGAGCCAGAAGAGAAAAAGTCTGCCCAAGAAGAAGCGCTCTGGGAGTATCGCCACGAGATGATGGAGAAGCATAACTTTGGCTTTGAGGAATTAGCGCTATCAACGTGGGATGGCACTCTAGAGCTTATGTCTACATCTGTATTGGCGGGCGATCCTGCAGCGGAGATATTTAGATTTAATGCAAACTACAATGGCTCCGCAAAAGAAAGCGGTTTGGCATATGATTTGGCATCGCTTGATTCGATAGACTTAACAGATGCCAAGTGGAGCCAGTCGTTAATTGAAATGATGAGCGACGGAGACAAAGTTTATGGACTTTCACTATTTGATCGCCCTAAGAGATTAATATTTTTTAATAAAAGGCTGTTCGAAGAAGCGGGGTTAGATCCAGAGTTGCTATACGACTTGCAAGCATCTGGCGATTGGACTTGGGATGCGTTTATGGAGATCTCCGAAAAACTAACGCGCGATACAGATAACGATGGGATCAACGATACGTACGCACTAATTATGAATCAAACGGTATTTGCACAAGCTGCAACATTCTCTAACGGCAGCTCTTATGTTGCAGTAGATGAAAATGGAGACTATATAAATAATTTGGTATCGCCAGAAAGTATGGCAGCGCTAGAGTGGTGTGCAGATTATTGGGCAACGGATTTTGATATTAGACCAGAGCACTGGAACGGTCACAAAGATTTGTTTATGTCTGGCGGGGCCGCGATGTATATTGGAGACGAGTGGGAATCGACCAACTTTACGCAAGAGGCAATGCCAGATGATTGGGGAATGGTGGTATTTCCGAAAGGTCCTGCTGCAGATAATTATGTAGTAGTATACAACGAGAAGGCATGGGTAATTCCAAACTCATATACAAAAGAAGAAGCGGAGGACATTGCTTTTGCGCTAAATTTATGGACCGAGCCAACACCAGGATATGATGAGCCAGATTCTTGGATGACAGCACAATACCCAGTATATCGCGACCCACGAGCGGTAGAAGAAACTTTGGTAATTGCAAGAGATCCAGAAGTGATGTTGTCTGATTACGCATTATTTATCGCATCCAAAGTACGAACTAGCCAAGCTGCGGAAGATGTGTATTGGAATAGAGCCACCCCGGCAGAAGCTGTAGAAGCTCAAGTGGGTATATGGCAAGCAGAGCTCGATAAGTTAAACGCAAAGTAATATTAGTAAAATGCGTATTGATACCATGCGTTACATTCCCATGGATATGCTGTCGACGCTGCAGCATTTTATAAAGATTTTACAAAATTATGTAGAGAATTGTATACACATTGCCGATATATAAATTAGGAGGTATGGGATATGGCATTCAAAAAGTTTAATCAAGTATTAGTGATAGCAACATTATCTTTGGTTACATTAACGGCCTGCGGAGGCGAAGAAACCACAACTCCAGAAGTGACAACAGAAGTGACAACAGAAGTAACGACGTCGACACCAGCTGTAGAAACTTCAACAGAACCTGCAGAGCCAGTGAGAGATTTAGGGGGAATGGATATTGTATTAGGCGCCTGGGGCGATTTGATTGAGCCAGAAGAAAAGAAATCGGCGCAAGAAGAAGCCACTTGGGAGTTTCGCCACGACAATATGGAAAAGTATAATTACACCTTTGCGCAAAAATCAATAGGAGCATGGGATGAACTGCTAGAGTTGCTCTCAACATCAACTATGGCAGGTGAGCCTGCTGCAGAAATTTTTAGAATCCATGTAAACTTCATTGCAGCTGCCAGAGATAGTGGATTATTATATGACTTGGCAACGCTAGATTCTTTAGATTTAAGTGATCCAAAGTGGAGCCAGCCGCTTATCGATACGATGACAGTTGGAGACAGTGTATATGGAGTGGTGCCATTTGGTCGCCCTGCTCGCGTTATATTTTTCAATAAACGATTGTTTGAGGAAAGCGGATTAGAACCAGATTTGCTATATGATTTGCAAGCATCAGGCGAATGGACCTGGGATAAGTTTTTGGAAGTTTGCGATAAGCTGACCAAGGATAGCGATAACGATGGTGTCTACGATACTCACGCAATGATTATGAATCAATCAATATTTGCAAATGCTGCAGTATTTTCTAATGGTAGCAATTATGTGGGAAAAGATGAAGACGGCAAATATGTACTTAATTTAGAAGCACCAGAAACGTTAGAAGCGTTGGATTGGGTAGTTGATTTCTGGGCAACAGAATACGATGTTCGTCCTTCGCATTGGAACGGTCATAAAGAAATGTTTTACGCAGGCCAAGCGGCAATGTATTTAGGATCTGAGTGGGAATGTACAACACTGACGCCAGATCTTATGACAGATGACTGGGGAATGGTAGCTTTTCCTAAGGGCCCAAGTGCGGATGGATATATGGCGATATTTAGTGACGATGCATATGTAATTCCTTCGAGTTTTACAAAAGAAGAAGCCGAGGACATTGCTTTTGCGTATAATTTATGGACCACGCCACCTCCTGGGTATGACGAACCAGATGCCTGGAAAACTAGTCTTTACCCGTTGTATCGAGATGAGAGAGCAATAGAAGAAACAGTTGCGATGTTACGCGAACCGGGAGTGGGTGTTTCGGACTACTCTAGTTTAATTGCAGGCAATATCAAAACGGGTACATTGATCGAAGATGTGTATTGGAATAAGGCAAGTATGATAGAGTCTATCGAAGCTCAAAAAGGAATATGGCAAGCCGAGTTAGATAAAATGAACGCTGCTATGGAAGCTGTAAATAAATAAATTTTCGTTATTACAAAAGAAGTGTAGCCTAGGGATGGGAAAGTGCTTATTTCCCTAGGTTATATTTATATACTTAACTATAAAATAACAGGAGGACTTACGATGAAATTTAACAAAATATTATTGGTATCAGCATTGATGGCGGGGGCATTAACTGCATGCGGAGATTCAGAGTCGGCAGTATCGGAGCATACCAAAATAGATGCTCTCAAAGAATTGGTGGAAACTGTTGCCGCCGAAGCTGCAGCTGAAGATAAAAAATATGATAAGATGCATCAAGCGATCGCTGAAAACGCAGAACGAGATTTGGGTGGCATGGAAATAGTTATGGCAGGCTGGGGAAATGTTACAGAACCCGAAGTTAAAACGAGTACTCAGCAGGAGATGTTGTGGGAGTATCGTAATGAAATGATGGAGAAGCATAATTTTTCGTATGAAGAAAAGAAAATGGCAACGTGGGATGGATTGTTGGAGCTTATGTCCACATCAACCATGGCCGGAGATCCTGCTGCTCAAATTTTTCGTATTCATGTAAATTTCTTGGAGGCTGCAAAGAACAGTGGCTTGCTATACGATTTGGCCAGTCTAGATAGTATTGATGTGAGAGCAGATAAGTGGGGCAAACCGCTAATCGATAGAATGTCTGATGGAGATGCGGTATATGGAGTATCGATAGTTGAGAATCCGTTAATATGCGTATATTTTAATAAGCGATTATTTGAAGAGGCGGGGATAGATCCAGAATTGCTATATGATTTGCAAGCAGCAGGAGAATGGACATGGGAAAAATTTGAAGAAATTAGTGAATTGGTAACGCGCGACCTAGATAACGACGGGTTGATTGACATCCACGCAATTAACTGCAATCCATATTTCTTTACGCAAGCCGCGGTTTTTTCAAACGGAAGTTCATATGTAATGATGGATGAAGATGGACAGTACCACAACAATCTTAACGATCCCAAAACTAGAGCGGCATTTGAGTGGGCCAGAGATTATTGGCAAACCGATAACGAAATTATGCCAGAAAATTGGGATGGGCATATAAATTTATTTTTAGATGGTAAAGTTGCAATGTATTTGGCGGGGTCATGGAACGCAGTAGCATTAAAGCCTAGTGCGATGGCAGATGATTGGGGGATGGTAGCGTTTCCGATGGGGCCAAGCGCAACCGAGTATCCGGCGTTATATAGCTACGATGCTTATGTGATTCCGGCGACATATACAAAAGAGGAGGCAGAGAACATCGCCTATGCGTATGACATATTTACAAACCCGGCTCCCGGATATGACCAACCAGACGACTGGAAAATAAATTTATACTCCAGATTTAGAGATACACGAGCAGTAGACGAAACTCTAACCATGCTAAGAAATTCGAAGAATCCGCAATTGGATCATTCGAGCGTATTGGCAGGTGCCGGATTACAGGCGGGAGAGATCGGTAGCGAAATATATACAGAAGAGGCATCAATTGAGCAGGCCATCGAATCTAGAATGTCGCAATGGAATATAGAGCTAGACAAAATTAATTCTGCACACGAAAAAACTCAAGTAGCAAGTCAAAATTAATACGACAAATAATACAAAAGAAACTGTTGGAGGAAGATCATTATGAAACGAATAATAACATTATTATTAGCTGCATCCACAATGGGGGCACTAACTGCATGTGGATCTGCAGAATCTACAAGCGGCACTGAAGTAGCTGTCGAAACAGAAGCTGTCGAAACAGAAGAAGTTGATTTGGGTGGCATGGAAATAGTTTTAGCAGGATGGGGAGATGTGGTAGAGCCAAAAGTAAAAAGCAGCGCGCAGCAAGAGGCAATGTGGAAGTATCGCCATGACATAATGGAGAAGTATAATTTTACCTTTGAGCAAAAAGGCTTAGCCGGGTGGAATGAGCTGCTAGAACTACTATCGACATCGACAATGGCAGGCGATCCGGCCGCGGAATTGTTTAGAATCCATGTAAATTTCTTAGAGACTGCCAAAAACAGTGGGTTATTATATGATCTGGCAACATTAAAAAATATTGATGTGCATGATCCCAAGTGGGGCAAACCATTGACAGAAAAAATGACTTCTGGGGACGCGGTATATGCAGTTTCTCCGCAAGAAAGTCCACTTATGTGCATATATTTTAATAAGCGAATTTTTGAAGAAGCAGGATTAGATCCAAATATACTATATGATTTACAAGCTTCGGGAGAGTGGACCTGGGATAAATTTTGGGAAATTTCAAATATGATAACTCAGGATGTTGACAATGATGGTGTGAATGATATTTACGCAATAAACTGTAACACATACTTTTTCTCACAAGCGGCCATATTTTCAAATGGCGGTTCATATGTAGGCAGAAATGCAAACGGTACTTATTTTAACAATACGTCATCTCCAGAAACTGTGGAAGCGCTCGAGTGGTCAAAGAGATATTGGGATACTGATAACGAAATCATTCCAGAGCATTGGGATGGGCACAGAGCGTTATTTACTTCGGGCAAAATTGGGATGTATCTTTCAGGGGCCTGGGAAGCCAGCGTTTTCACCCAGGAAGCAATGCCAGATGATTGGGGGCTTGTAGCTTTTCCAAAAGGCCCTTCTGCAGATACCTACACATCGCTATATAGCTTTGATGGATACGTAATTCCGGCCAGCTTTTCAAAAGAGGAAGCAGAAGCAATAGCATTTGCGTATAATATGTGGACCAACCCTACCCCCGGCTATGAAGGAAAAGATGATTGGAAGACCGTATTATATCCTGTATATCGCGACGAAAGAGCAATCGAAGAAACACTAACAATGCTTAAAAACTCTAGCAATCCACAATTAGATCATTCCTCAATATTATATAGTGCAGGAATCATACCAGGCACAATAGGAAGCGATGTGTATTGGGATAAGATGACAGTGAAAGAAGCAATAGAATCGAGAGAATTTCAATGGCAAGCGGAGATCGATAAAATTAATTCGGCAATCGAAAATTAGTAATTCAAAATGTGAGACTCATCCTCGCCGGTGGCGTATTGCTACCGAGGAGTACATAATTGACAAATACTAACATAATAGCATTTTGAATTCGACAAATCAGTAATAAAGAAATGGGGGGATTTAAAATGAACAAGAAATTTAAATATTTATTAGTTACAGCGGCAGCGATGATGGCATTAGCAGGTTGCGCACAAGATGAAGCAACTACCACGCCGGTAGCCGAGCCAGTAGCAACCACCACTCCAGTAGCAGAAACTACGCCAGTAGAAGAAGAACCGGTTAGAGATTTGGGTGGCGTAGAATTTATTGTGGCACAATGGGCAGATGTTGTGGAACCAGAAGAAAAAGCTAGCTCGCAAGAAGAAGCAACCTGGGAATTTCGTCATGAGATGATGGATAAGCATAATTTTTCGTATTCACAAAAAGCATTGGGGTTATATGATACATTACTAGAATTATTATCCACATCGAGTATGGCGGGCGATCCTGCGGGGCACATCTTTAGAATTCACGCAAACTTCGCATTGGCCGCAAGAGACAGCGGGCTTCTCTACGACTTGGCAACGCTGGATTCGATAGATCTAGACGACCCGAAATGGAGCCAGACTGCAATAGAAACGATGACAGTTGGCGATAGCGTATATGGAGTATCGAAGTTTGGACGCCCTTCTCGTGTTATATTTTTTAATAAGCGACTATTTGAAGATGCAGGAATGGACCCCGACTATCTATACGATTTGCAAGCGGCGGGAGAATGGACTTGGGATAAATTTGTGGAGGTATCAGAAAAGCTAACAAAAGATACAGATAACGATGGGGTCAATGATGTTTATGCCATCAATGCGAATTATGGAGTATTTGGAAATGCGGCGATTTTCTCTAATGAAGGTAGCTATATGGAAATAGATGAAAATGGAAAATATTTCTATAATTTGGATTCTCCAGAAAGTCTAGAAGCAATTGAGTGGTGCTCTGAATATTGGAAAACGGATTATGATCTAGCACCAGAGCATTGGAATGGGCACAGAGAATTATTTTATAACGGCAAAGTGGGAATGTATCTAGGATCTGAATGGGAATGTACAGTACTTACAAACGACAAGATGACTGATGATTGGGGAATGGTTGCGTTTCCGAAAGGGCCACAAGCCGAAAATCATATGGCAATATTTACAGATGACGCGTATGTGATTCCTGCAAGCTTTACAAAAGAAGAAGCGGAAGATATCGCGTTTGCGTATAACCTCTGGGAAAGTAATCCTCCGGGATACGACCACGAAGATTCTTGGATGACAGCTTTGTATCCGTTATATCGTGACGAAAGAGCAATTGACGAGACAATGGTATTGTTGCGGACACCAGGAATAGGCAAGGTGGACCATTCGACTTCTATAGCTGGAAACATCAGAACTAGTACAGCGCTTGAGCAAGTGGCTTGGGGCGGAATGAGCCCGGTAGAGTCTGTAGAAGCGCAAGCGCCACTATGGCAAGCAGAAATAGATAAGCTAAATAAATAATTAAATTGTGAGTACAAAAGTAGTTGTTGTGAAATAAACATTAAAAATAAATGTGAGGTATATATATATGAAGAATAAATTAAAGTACGTGATATTAGCAATGTTGGCGACATCGGCAATGACCGGATGTTATGGAGATTATACCGAGGAAGAAAGAAAGGCTATAGTAGACGAGGCGACGGACATTGCTCGAGATGCGGTAACAGATGCTCTAAGCATAGCGAAAGATGCGGTAGAAGGTGCGATGGATATTGCTGAGGATGCAGTAAATATGGTGACAGACGTTGCTGAAGATGCAGCAGATATAGTGACAGACGTTGCCGACGATGTGGCGGATCTACTAAATTAGCTGGTATATAATAAATAAAGGATAAACTAAATAGGAGGTTACTTATGCCAAATTTAGAAATTGTAAATGAATTAACTCTACGTGCCATATTTAATAATCGAGATATATTACACATAAAAACAGGAAGCATGCTAGGGTATCAGGGAAAAATAGAGTTTAGTAAAGAACTAATAGGACCGGGGCGCAATGTTATAGGTGCGGCTCTTAGTCAATTAGGACGAAGGTTTACTGGCGAAAACATGGCACTAACCAAAGCAGTACCAAAAGAGAAGTCGGTAGGATACTTTGCCTTTGATGCGAATCATGTGGTGATACTAGATTTGGAGAAAGGCGAAACCATTGCAGTAGAAAGCGAAAACATATTGGCGTTTACTGATGACTGCAAGTATGGAGTGATGTTTATGCCGCTGGGAACAATTAGCCAAAAGGGGCTTGCGACAAGTACGCTGACAGGACCGGGGCAAGCGGCGATATTGATAGACGGAAATCCCATCGTGCTAACTGGCGAATGCGTTGTGGACCCCGATGCACTAGTGGCGTTTAGAGGACCTCAGCCGTCGCTTCATGTGGATTTGAGCTGGAAGATGATTATCCCTGGGCAAACATCAGGTGAGTCATATTCTATGCATTTTAAAAGCTCAAAAAATATTGTAATACTGCAACCAAAGGAGAGAATGTCTGGAATCAATATCGGGATGGATGGCGGAAAGCTAGGTTCTCGAGCTGAAGAACAACAAAGAAGTCGAGGAATATTAGGCGGGTTGTTTGGAGATTAAAAATAATTAGAGTTTGAGCTGCTATATGTGGCTCGAACTACATATAAATTTAGAGAGGATGGTCTAATGAAACTGAAAAAATTTTTATGTTTGGGAGCGGCAGTATTAATGATTGGCGCATTAACAGCTTGTGCTGGAGAAGAGGAAACACCAGCAACTACAGAAACAGCAGTGTCCGTTGCGCCAACCGCAGAAGTAGCAGCGCCTGAAACACAGCCGGTTCGTGATCTCGGAGGAAGAGTAATCACCATTGCGTCATGGGCAGATTTAAATGAACCAGATGAAAAAAAATCTGCGTACGAAGAAGCGCTCTGGGAGTATCGCAATGAGATGATGGAAAAACATAACTTTAAGATGGAGGAGCTCGCTATGTCTAAGTGGCAGGATACTCTAGAATTGTTTTCGACATCAACATTGGCAGGCGAGCCGGCTGCGGAGATATTTAGATTTCATGCAACTCGCACTATAGCGGCAGTTAATAGCGGCTTATGTTATGACCTCTCAACTTTAGACTCAATTGATCCAATGGACCCGAAATGGAATCCACCATTGGCAGAATTGATGTCGGTAGGAGATGCGCAATATGGCGTTGCAATTCCTGGGCGTCCAAAAAATATGTTGTTCTATAATAAACGATTGTTCGAAGAAGCGGGGTTGGATCCAGATTTACCATATGATTTGCAAGAATCTGGAGAATGGACTTGGGATACCTTTATGGAGATTTCCGAAAAGCTAACACGAGATATTGATAACGATGGAGTAAACGACGTTTATGCGATGGTAATGAACTCATCTGGATTTGCTGAAACAGTTGTAATGTCAAATGATGGAACATATTTAGGTATAGACGAAAATGGAAAATATTACAATGGGCTTGAGCTACCAGAAACCATTGCCGCGCTTGAGTGGGCAGCAGACTATTGGGCGACAGACTACGACTTGGCACCAAGCCATTGGAATGGGCATGAAGAGCTCTTTAGAACTGCTCAGGCCGCGATGTATATTGCAATAGAATGGAGCAGTACAAATTTGACGCAAGAAAATATGCCAGATGACTGGGGCTTGGTATCTTTTCCGAAGGGGCCCAATGCGGATGGGTATCGCGCAATGTACAAAGATCCTGCATATGTAATACCGAATTCATATTCAAAAGAAGAAGCGGAGGATATAGCATTTGCGCTTGACTTATGGTATGGCGGAGTTCCGGGTTATGATGGTGAGGACCAATGGAAAACAGAACTGTATCCTTTGTATAGAGATGAAAGAGGAATCGAAGAAACCAACGTAATTGCTAGAGTTCCAGAAAATATGCGACCAGACTATACCGTCGCGTTGCCAAGCGATTTCAATGCTGGATTAGTCGCAACAGATGTGTATTACGGAAAAGCTACCGTCGCAGAATCAATAGAAGCGTATAAAAATATATGGCAAATAGAAGTAGATAAGCTCAATGCAAAAAAATAGTGAGCAGAAAATTTTAATGTTAATAAATAAGGGGGATGTATATATGAATTTAAGAAAATTTTTATGTTTAGGATTTGCAGTATTAACGATAGGTGCGTTAACAGCTTGCGTGTGGTGGAGAAGAGGAAACAGCAACAACTACAGAAGTAGCAGCGCCTGTCGCACCCGTCGCAGAAGTAGCCGAGCCAGAAGAACCAGTTCGAGATCTGGGTGGCTTAGTGGTAACTCTTGCCAACTGGAACGGTAAAGTGGAACCAGAAGTTAAAGGCTCCGCATATGAAGAAGCATTGTGGGAGCATCGTAATGAAATGATGGAGAAGCATAATTTTACATTTGAAGAGGTTGGGCTAGCGACTTGGAACGGCATGCTCGAGTTATTTTCCACATCGGTGTTGGCAGGCGACCCTGCGGCAGAGATATTTAGATTTCATGCAAACTATACATTGGCAGCGGCGCAAAGTGGCTTGGCATACGACTTGTCAACATTAGATAGCATAGATGTGGATGACCCAGATGTGTGGAATGTTTCGCTTGCAGAAGTTATGACGATAGATGACGCGCAATACGGCGTTGGAGAAAAGGGTCGTCCAAAACAAATGATATTCTTTAACAAGCGATTATTTGAGGAAGCAGGATTAGATCCAAACTTGCCATACGACTTGCAAGCATCAGGCGATTGGACATGGGAAACTTTTATGGAGCTCTCAGAAAAATTGACGAGAGATACAGATAACGATGGAGTAAACGACACATATGCTATGATAATGAATGCTGGTATTTTTGCAGAATCAGTAGTAATGTCAAACGGCGGAGACCTGGTATATGTGGATGAAAACGGGGATTATCAGCATGGGTTAGACGATCCTAGGGTTGTTGCAGCGCTCGAGTGGGCAGCAGACTATTGGAAAACCGATTTTGACCTAGCGCCGGCGCATTGGAATGGGCACGCAGAAGCATTCTATAGCGGTCAAGCTGCAATGTATTTGGGGGGAGAGTGGGAAAGCACAACTCTAACTCAAGATAAAATGGCAGACGACTGGGGCTTAGTAGCGTTTCCAAAAGGGCCTAGTGCAACAGAATATAGAGCAGTATATAGCGATCCAGGCTGGGTAATTCCTGCTTCATATTCTAAGGAAGAAGCCGAAGATATAGCGTTTGCATTAAGCTTATGGTACGGGCCAGTGCCAGGATATGACGGTGAGGAAGATTGGAAAACAGTACTGTACCCTCTATATAGAGATGAGAGAGCAATTGACGAAACTGTCGCAATGGTGCGAGAGCCTGAAAATTCAGCAATAGACTTAACAATTGCAATAGCCGATAGCGTAAACGTGGGACTTCTATCAACTGATGTATATTGGAACAAAGCTACTGTGGCAGAATCAATCGAAGCTCAAAAAGGAATCTGGCAAGCTGCATTAGATAAATTAAACGCGAAGTAATAAGTTGTTCTTGTAAGGGGGATGTAAATGAATTTAAGAAAATTTTTATGTCTAGGATTGGCAGTATTAACGATAGGCGCGCTAACAGCTTGTGGTGGAGAAGAGGAAACAGCAGCAACTACTGAAACATCAGCGCCTGTCGCAGAAGTAGCCGAGCCCGAAGAACCAGTTAGAGATCTGGGTGGCTTAGTGGTAACTCTTGCCAATTGGGTAGATATAATCGAGCCAGAGGTTAAAGGTTCTGCATACGAAGAAGCGTTGTGGGAGCATCGTCATGCGATGATGGAGAAACATAACTTTAAGTTTGAGGAGCTTGCACTAGCACCTTGGAACGGCATGCTCGAGTTGTTTTCTACATCGGTATTGGCAGACGACCCTGCGGCAGAGATATTCAGATTTCATGCAAGCAACACATTGGCAGTTGCTCAAAGCGGTTTAGCATACGATTTGTCAACGTTAGATAGCATAGACGTAAATGATTCAGCTTCCTGGAATATTTCGCTTGCAGAAGTTATGACAATAGGCGACGAGCAATACGGCGTTGGTGAGCAAAGTCGACCTAAGCAAATGATATACTTCAATAAGAGGTTATTTGAAGATGCGGGGTTAGATCCAAACTTGCTATACGACTTGCAAGCATCGGGAGATTGGACCTGGGAAACTTTTATGGAGATCTCAGAAATATTAACGAGAGATACAGATAACGATGGGGTAAACGACATATATGCAATAGTGATGAACCCCTCCTCGTTTGCAGAATCTGTAATAATGTCAAATGATGGAAAATTGGTTTATGTGGATGATGATGGCGTGTATAAGCATGGATTAGATGATCCGAAGGTTGTTGCAGCGCTCGAGTGGGCAGCAGAATATTGGAAAACTGACTATGACCTAGTTCCAGCGCATTGGAATGGGCACAAAGATGCGTTTCTAACCAGCCAAGCTGCTATGTACTTGGGCAATGAATGGGAAAGCACAACGCTAACACAGGATCAAATGCCAGATGATTGGGGCTTAGTAACTATGCCAAAAGGGCCGAACGCAGCGGACTATAAAGTAATGTATAGTGACTCTGGCTGGGTAATTCCTGCGTCATACTCTAAAGAAGAAGCCGAAGATATAGCATTTGCGCTTGACCTGTGGTACGGGCCAGTTCCAGGATATGACGGGCCAGATGATTGGAAGACAACGCTATATCCGCTATACAGAGACGAAAGAGCGATCGATGAAACTGTCGCAATGGCGAGAAAGAGAGAAAACTCAATGGTAGACTTAACGATAGCGATAGCCGATAGCGTAAACGTGGGACTTTTATCATCTGATGTGTATTGGAACAGAGCGACTGTGGCAGAATCGATCGAAGCTCAAAAAGGAATCTGGCAAGCTGCATTAGATAAAGTAAACGCGAAGTAATAAGTTGTTCTTGTAAGGGGGATATAGATGAATTTAAGAAAATTTTTATGCCTAGGATTGGCAGTATTAACGATAGGTGCGCTAACAGCTTGTGGTGGAGAAGAGGAAACAGCAGCAACTACTGAAACAGCAGCGCCTGTCGCACCCGTAGCAGAAGTAGCTGAGCCCGAAGAACCAGTTCGAGATTTGGGTGGTTTAGTTGTAACCATCGCAACTTGGGTTGATGTTGTGGAACCGGAAGTTAAAAACTCCGCATACGAAGAAGCGTTGTGGGAGCATCGCCATGAGATGATGGAGAAACATAACTTTAAGTTTGAGGAGCTTGCATTGGCACCTTGGAACGGCATGCTCGAGTTGTTTTCCACATCGGTGTTGGCAGGCGACCCTGCGGCAGAGATATTCAGATTTCATGCAAACTATACATTGGCAGCGGCGCAAAGTGGCTTGGCATATGACTTGTCAACGTTAGATAGCATAGATGCAGATGACCCTGTTGTATGGAACCCATCTCTTGCAGAAGTTATGACGATAGGCGACGCGCAATACGGCGTTGGAGAAAAGGGTCGTCCTAAGCAAATGCTATACTTCAATAAGCGATTATTTGAGGAAGCAGGATTAGATCCAAACTTGCCATACGACTTGCAAGCATCGGGGAGATTGGACCTGGGAAACTTTTATGGAGCTCTCAGAAAAATTAACGAGAGATACAGATAACGATGGCATAAACGACACATATGCAATGGTAATGAATCCATCTGCGTTTGCTGAAGCTGTGATAATGTCAAACGGAGGAAAGCTGGTTTACGTTGATGAAAACGGTGACTATAAGCATGGGTTAGACGATGCGGAGGTTGTTGCCGCTCTTGAGTGGGCAGCAGATTACTGGAAAACCGAGTTCGACCTTGTTCCAGCGCACTGGAATGGGCACAAAGATGCGTTTCTAACCAGCCAAGCTGCTATGTACTTGGGCAGTGAATGGGAAAGCACAACGCTAACACAGGATCAAATGGCCGACGACTGGGGCTTAGTAACCTTTCCGAAAGGACCTAATGCGACGGGATATAAAGCAATCTATGGAGATCCGGGTTGGGTAATTCCGGCATCGTATTCAAAAGAGGAAGCCGAAGATATAGCATTTGCGTTAAACTTGTGGTATGGGCCAGTTCCAGGATACGACGGACCGGATGATTGGAAAACAGTGTTATATCCATTATATAGAGATGAAAGAGCGATCGACGAAACTATCGCAATGGTGCGAGAGCCAGAAAATTCGATGGTAAACTTAACGATAGCGATTTCCGATAGCGTAAATGTGGGGCTTCTATCATCTGATGTGTATTGGAACAAAGCGACTGTGGCAGAATCGATTGAAGCGCAAAAAGGAATCTGGCAAGCTGCATTAGATAAAGTAAACGCGAAGTAAAATATAGCTAGGGTATCGAAAAACGGTATCCTAGTTTTTTTTTCCACAACTTGCTAGTAGCATAAGTTAAATTCAAAAATTGAGTATACCGATATAAAACTTGATAGATACAATCGTACTTTTACATTGCCAATAGGATTAAAGAAGAGAGTGAAGAGGTGTTGGAGCGATAGGGCGGTGATAACATATATGTTTATAAACCTGATTTTGATATTGATACTAATTCAGCTGCAGAGATTAGCACAATAGCTGTTCCAGAGGGCACGACTAAGAATTATAATATAAATAAGAAAAAGAAATGCGCCGGCGTATTATTGCCAGCGCATTTTTTATTTGACAGCCAATGTTGCATAGAACGTGGGTAGATTAAAATTGTGAAGCAAACCGGACCCGTTAGTATCTTGGTAGATTTCTTTCAATGTGAAACCTGCCATAAGTTGCCCACCTATTTGCTCTTCTATAGTATGTGAAAACTGAATACCCCATCCGTTTGCAATAGACTGCTCGTAAAGCTCTTTATCGTTGAGTGGATTATACGGAAGAACGTATTCGAAGACTCCCTCTTGATCGCCAAATACAAAGTTGAGGCCATTGTCAAGACCAGCAAGTAAGCGCCCACCCTTTTTGAGAACTCGATAGCATTCGGCCCATATTGGCTCAACATTTTCCACATAACAATTGGATACCGGATGAAAAATCATATCGAAAGTTTCGTTGGCAAAAGGTAATGGTTTGGTCATATCGGCACGCACTATTTCGATCTCATAATTTTCACGTCGAGAAACAAGTCGCTCGCTTTCTAACTGAGATTCGGAATAGTCTAGTACTGTACAGACCGCTCCCAATGCCGCAAAGATAGGCATCTGCTGTCCACCACCAGAGGCCAGCCCCAGTACTTTTGCATTAGCAAGAGAAGGAAACCAGCTTTTCGGCACAGGCTTGGTTGGGGTTAGCAAAACATTCCAATTGCCCGTCTTTGCAGCAGCAAAAATTTCGGCTGCGATAGGTATTCCCCACTCCCAACCGTTTTGATTCCAGTCATCAAATGTCTTGGCATTAATCAGTCTATAGTCCATATATTATCTCCCTTTTACCAGGTATCGCTCTAATGTTTGTGTTTCATCGTACGGGGGAATAAAGACATTGATATGAGTTTGGTTCTTGGAAGAAATTTCGTTTAGCACGGTTTGAAAGCTTCGGGCATGTTTATCGATTCTCATAACCATTTCTATACCTCCAGTGACGTGAAGAAAGTAGCATTGGAGTTCATCAATAAATTTGCCAAATAAGTTTTTGGACTTAAAAGTAAATCGTTGAACTAGTTGACCCTGCGTTAAATAAGTTTCAGTAGTAGGATTATTGTAAGCAAACTTTGTAGTCAAGATGTTAATTATTTTTTCCAAATCCTTAGAAGGAAATACTTTCAGATTGGTTTTTATTTCTTTGGGAACTGGCAAATCAAATATCGTCTTTAGATAAGCAAACCTGGTAGTGGGTGTATCGGGCGAAATTCTAAGAGAGAAGTGTACATCTTCTGCGGCACCGGCTGGGAGTGTAAATGCAGTAGCGCATCGGGTTTCGACCAACTTGGTGGCTCTGTGAGCCTTAGTATAGATCGTATAATAAGCCACGTCGATGCCTCGAAATTCCACAGCCCTTTTGCCTCCAACAAGAGATACAACCCCTTTTATCATTTCACCCTGTCTAATAATTTTGGTTTCCACTTTCGTATCCACATATGCGCAACCCATGCTCATCGCAGTGAAAGCATTAGCAAAAACACCCATTCAATTCTCCTATTGTGCGTATTCGTATATAAATCTATCCATTAAGATAGCCACACGTGTCGGGCCTTCTTGAAGATCCTCTATAGGAATAAATAAAGTTTTATAGGTTTCATCCATATCAAACGCATCTAAGAACGCAGTACTGAAGTTGCGAACTCGTTTATCGATTTCCATACAAACTTTGATGCCATCATCAACATGGAAGAAGTAGCATTCGATTTCGTCGAGATACTTTTTATAGTCAGAGTCTTCTCTAGGCACAAATTCAAATTCCTGAATAATTTCGTCGTGATATAAAATAGTTTGCGTTTCGATAAGCGCAAATTCGAGGCCCTGAGTAAGTGCAAGAATAACAGTTTCCACTTCTCGAGAAGGGTATACATTAATTCTGTCAAAATCTTCAGGATCGTCTGCGAAGTCTACTTTTAGGCTGGTTCTCATATATACATTGCTTTTGTCATCTTCGCTAAGAAGGTCTTTTGTGGTAATAGGAGCGTTTGGTGGCAATGAAAGGCTAAATGGCAGCTCCACATCGGCATCCTCTTCTAATACAAAGTCTTCCGCTAACTGCAGCTCGCCAATTTTAGCAGTTTCAAGAACGACATCATCTTCTTCGCCAGAAAGGTACTCACCAAATAACTCAACAAAAATTCCATCAAACTTGATATCGCTGGAGCCGCCTCGTAAACAAATTATACCGGTGAGGTCGCCACCTTGTCTAACAGAATCATCATCAAAGATAGTTTCGATCTTTGCCTCGCCAAAACCTAATGACATAAACAATTTTGAAAATAGTCCCATAAAAATCTCCATTTCTATATTATAAGATATAGCAGTTGCGGTAACTGTCTATTCGATAACATTGTATGCGTGAACGCATGTCCAATATACAAGTGATTTTATAACAAGAATTGATAAATTATAATAATGATAACGCTACATCCATCATGTTGGTAAACTTGGTTTGTCTATCTTCGGAAGACATTCCTTCTCCGGTGAAAGGGCAATCAGAAACCGTACACAGCGTAAGAGCTCTTTTGCCCAGTCTTGCGGCATTCATATATAATGCAGCAGATTCCATTTCAACACCTAATACACCCATTTTTTGCCAATCGGCTAAGCTATTTGCGTCATCATAAAACATGTCGCTAGCCAATAGATTGCCCACCTTGGATTTGTAGCCGAAGGCATCTGCAGATTCTTTGGCACGCCTAACCAAATCGAAATCGGCGATAGGAGCAAAAGTGCCTGGCAAATTATATTGTTGCGCATAGTTTGAGTTTGTACATGCTCCCATGCCGATGATGATATCTCCAATATGAAGATCTTTATCGATAGCTCCAGCAGAGCCAATGCGTATAATTGTATCAACTTCATAAAACGCAAACAGCTCGTAGGTGTATATACCAATCGAGGCCATTCCCATTCCATGCCCCTGAACAGATACGGGCTTGCCTTTGTAGGTGCCGGTATATCCAAGCATTCCGCGTACTTCGTTATAAAGAACAGCGTTCTCTAGATAATTTTCAGCCAAAAATTTTGCTCGTAGCGGATCACCAGCCATCAGAACAGTTTTGGCGATATCTCCAAGTTTTGCCGAATTGTGTGGAGTTGGTGTGTTCATAAAAATCTCCTTTGCGTATTAGAATCTAGGCTCGATTAAACCATAAGAACTGTTTCGACGTTTGTATACAACGTTAACATCTTCTGTATCTTGATCTAAATAAACATAAAAATTGTGACCAACTAACTCCATTTGCATGATAGCTTCTTCTGCATTCATGGGTTTCATGGCAAATTTTTTCTTTTTGATAATGAATAATTCCTCTTCATCGTTATTTACTTCATCCATAAAGGCTGGGGTAAAAATGTGTTGCTCAGCTTGTCTATGTTTTGTGCGCAACTTATTTCTAAATCTGAGAACTTGTCTTTCTAAGATGGCGACAACATCATCCAAAATTTTATACATATTCTCGCCTTCGAGTTCTGCACGTAAAACTTGTCCATCAAAATTTATAGCCATTTCTACTGTTTGACGTTGCTTTTCAACAGTTATGGTGACTTGGATTACTGCTTCATCATTAAAATATTTTTCTAAACGGCTAATAGAATTTTGGATCGCGTCCTCCATCCCCTTGGTCATTTCAGTGTTTCTAGCAACTACATCATATTTCATATATTCATCCCTTCTAAAATGGTTATTTTGTCTTGTTTATGACAAGTTGGCACCATTATACACTATCAATAAATTTTTTGGTAGGGGGTAATGAAATTTTTTGACTAGCACATGCTCCTACATAAAAAGATTGAATATATATATATTTAAGGTTATAATTGGTTTAAATAATTTTTTGGAGGGATATAATATGAAAACAACTATTTTTACTGGTTCTGGTACCGCAATTATTACGCCGTTTACTGATTCTGGAGTGAACTTTTCAAAGTTAGAAGAACTGATTGAGTTTCAGGTTCATAACAAAACTGATGCGATAATAGTGTGTGGCACCACTGGAGAAACTCCAACTATGACAAAAGCTGAAAAAGAAGCAACAATAAAGTGCGTTGTAAAAGCAACTAACGAGAGGGTGCCTGTAATTGCAGGAGCGGGGGGAAATGATACAAAGGCTGCAATAGAGGCTAGCAAATATGCAGAGAGTGTAGGCGCAGATGCGATACTTAGCGTTGTGCCATATTATAACAAACCCACGCAATATGGATTATATAAACATTTCGAGGCAATAGCGAAAGCGGTAAAAACTCCAATAATTTTATATAATGTACCGGGGAGAACGGTGGTTAACTTGGAGCCTGCAACTACAATAAAGTTAGCAGAGATAGATAATATTGTTGCGATAAAAGAGTGTGTCCTTTCTCAAATCGCCGAGTTGGCATATGCATTTCAAAAAAATAATTTTGGCATATATACAGGAGATGACCCGGTGTTTTTGCCTGCATTAGCGTATGGAGCAACAGGGGTGGTATCGGTGATGGCAAATATAATTCCCAAAGATACGCATATGATACATGAACATTTCATACACAATCAGATTGATGTGGCACGAGAGTTGCAACTAAAAACTTTATCGTTGATAAAAGCATTGTTTATAGAATCAAATCCTGCGCCAACGAAAATGGCATTAAACTTGATGGGAATGAATGTTGGCAAATGTAGACTTCCGATTTCGGAGATGGATCCTAAAAATATAGAAGTGCTTACTAAAGAGATGAAAAAGTATGGTTTGTTAAAATAATGGAGGCGAACTAAAGCAGGGATTGTTCTTGCTTTAGAAAAAAAGTCTAAGCGAGAGTAGGACAAGTTATATAGAGCGCACAAATTTTACCATCTGGTATGCTATAACTATTTTGTTTTGCATACACGATATATATTATGGATAAATAATTAGATTATAAAATATACTATGGTATAATATGGTAGAAAGGAATGAAATATATGGCATTGATTAAGAAACATAAATATTTGGCGCTCATGATAATGTTGGCAACAACGGCTTTTCCTGTAATTACATCGGCAGCAGATTTGGGTGATGACTATGTGGGGGTAGGTATTGCTCCGCTTCCTGCTGTAGATTTATCTGATGATGCTGAAGGGGCAACTCAAGATTCTGATCATTCAAATAATTTGGTGAGCTTGGCGGAGTTTAATATGTTTTATGCACTAAACGAGCAACTCGCTGCATCTATACGTACCTTGCAAGCCAACCCATCAAAAATAGGAGGAATCGAATATGGCCCCGATCAACTCTTCACTGATGCGATGGGAGAGGATTATCTAAACCTTGAAAAATATTTGTATGAGGGATACGCATCTGCCACCGAGGGGTTATTGTCTCAAATAGAAGTTGCAGTCCTAACTCTCAAAGATTATAATAGCAAATTGCAAGTAGTTCCAATGAAACCCGGAACGGGCGTTGATTATCGAGATAAAGTTGTGGAGCTGATGGACAAAATTTATGCAGTGAACGTGCATGCAGATGCGGGAGCCGCGGCGCCACCAATCAAGTTTAAAAATATATTGCTGGATAATGGGGCAACTAAAAAAGTAACGGTGGAACAATATGACGGATACGAAGTTCCGACATTGCAATGGGAAGAAGAGTTTCAGCCGTCGTTTTATACTGTCGAAGTAAATATGACAAACGCCGCGGGCAACTATATATCGGTTGAGCAAGGCGCACCTGTAACCACTTCAAATATTACAGATCCAGATAAACCGGTGTTGATTAAATATACAATAACAGATAATTCTACAAAGCAAGTGAATACATTTATGGTAGAAGTTCATGTTGTCGCTGCGAGTGTTCGCTCGGCAAGGGCCGCTCGTGTGGCACCCAATTCAGATAACGGAATCCCGATCTATTTGAGCAAGGTGGAAGGCGCCGACATTGCAATTGACAAATATTGGGTTAATGAATCGGTTCATAATAAGCTATATGAAGAGCTAGAAAAAGCGGCAGAAGCCGTAAAGCATATTCATCCGGAATCGTATGAAGCGTTGATTACATTAGAAAGTACGAATCCAGAGACCGGTGAAATGTATACTAATCATCATGAGGTTGCCTATGGCGCTCCAGAACTACAAGAAGATGGCGGATACACAAATATGGGTGAATTGGAGGCGGTGCTAAATTCTTTATCAGATGCGTATAACACCTACATAGCGGAAGCAAAACTGGGAACTGATGAAGTTTCGGCATCGAATAAAGTTGGTAACTTTGAAATTATGGTAACAAAAGCTCTAATGGGACTTAAGGATATAGAGGGTCCGTTTCCGTCGGTGCTTCCAAATACAAGCGAGTTTGCAGGACTGATAGAGGATCCAGATACAATTGAGGCAGAGAGCAAGTTTTATAAGAGCGGTGCGGTATACGTATATTTGGATGAAAATAATGAAGTATGCTTGAAGGCCGATGCGGTGGGAATGCGAATATACAAGCCACCATCTTATAAGCAAGAAGCTGGGCTAACCGTCATCGATATTGCATATGATGGAAGATTTGAAGAGCTAGACGCAGGTTCATTTTTTGTAACGCCCGCAATTGCGGAGAGTGAGCAAGATTTGGGAGAGTGGCAGCCAGGCGGCGATACGGAAACTCCTTTCGTTACGCAAATGTTTATCAATATGGAAGATGTTTCGGAGCAAATTGGTTTGTTCCAAGACGAAGCCAATGCTTTTTATAAGCTCGATGGATTAGATAATGAAGAAAACAAATTGGGTGGTAGCGACTATGATGAGGAAGTTCAAGGTTCAATTACCGCATTGTTGAATGTTGCCATACAAGCGATTATAGATAGATCCGCCGCGTTCAATGCGGCACTGAAGCCAGGCACAAGACATGAGCAGCTGGCCATGTTGTTGCAACTACAAAAAATGTTGGTGCATCTGGGAATGGGAACTGTCAATGCGAGCGGTGCATTTGTGCCGTATAAAGATTTTGACGGAACTGTGGGCACTGCAGATGATGATTTAAAACTGCAGCCTGCAGCGATGATGAAGTTGCCTATGGGAGATCCTGGAGTTATTGCCGAAGATAATCTAGAGTTTAACATAGAAGATTATGAAGATAGTACGCTGGAGTCGATGAAAACTACGCAAAGAGATTTGTTTAATGTAAGCTCTATACTCGGCACCAACGTGAGTGCGGCAAAGCAATGGGTAACAATGGAAGAGCACGATGCGTTATATCGAGTTGCGGTAGAAGCATTGACCGTTGTGGCAACTGTTGAGTTTAAAGAACCAGTGGGTGACATGTTACCGGCGTTCCCATATGTGAAAACAGAAGCCGGCACCGACTATATTATAAATCCGGATCTAAAAACTAAAATATATACAGCAACGCAGATGTCGAACTTGGCAGACGAATTGCAAAATGAAATTACTGCATATGAACAGGCGGCAGAAGCCGGGATAACAGAAACGTTATCGACCGCGATGACAACACTGCGAGGACAAATTAATAGCGGCGAAGACATCTTAACGATCGCGAGCCGAGAACTTGTTGCAGATACAAATCCAGACGACGCAATTGAGTTTGTTACCGAATACACACCAAGATCGATTGCAGTCGCCAATCTGGTTATTTCGGATGAAGGGTTATATAAGATTACAACAGAAGCAATGGACCCGATTCCAGATGCAGAAGTAACGCCAACGATCGACGAATCTATTGCAGGGATCGAGCAAGTTAAGATGGCAATGGATGTAACAGAGGCAAACGATACGCATTGGGTAACTCCAGAAACTGTGGACGCGTTAGATGCAGTTTTAACAGATGCAATCGAAAAGAGCGAGCTAGTATATTTGATATTGCCTACAAATTTGGTTTATGATTATGAGAATGCAGATGGCACAAATAAGCCAGGCATCGATGAATTGGTGCGTCTATTCTACGATGATAACGAGGTCTTTAATAATTTGGCAATAGACTTGGCGGGTGCGATAGAAAACTTCAACGATGCGAAAGTCGAATCATTGGCAGAAGAATATAAGACTGGGCAAGATCGCCTGGATGCGGCAATAAAAGGTGAGGGCAATCCGAAGACTGCAAGGTCGGTGGTTGTGGGAGATGAGTATAAGAGCATTGGCAAGAAAGATTCCGATATTTATTTGGCAGAGGACAATGCGGACCACCCAGATAACGCACCAGATGACAGAACTCTGGTATTTTCTGAAGATGGCTACCGATATAAGCGATATATATACGACGACAGAGAATGGACCGACCTGAGCCTTATTCCAACCAATGCTGGAATAAAATGGGTTAATTCGTTGGATCTGCAAGCATATGATAAAGCAATTGATAAGGTGGAGGGCATACTAGAGGGAACTATGCCTAGAACGTATCCGACGCCAGACAATGATCCAGATAAATTTGAGGATGCGATATTCTCAATATCATTCTTGCCAAACTTCGTATTAGATCCGGTTGGATATTTCGACCAAGTGATAACCGAATTAGATAAGGCAACAGATGACTTTAATGATACGAAGAAGGATCCTGTTCGTCCAACTGTAGATGGTTTTGATGAGGCATACGCGGCGTTTATAGGAGGAACTACAACGTATAACGAAGGTGTTGCTGACATTAAGGCCGCAAACGTTAGATTACTAAAAGACGCTAACAACAATTCTACAGGGCAATATACATCAACCACAATCCATATTTCAAACGATGGATTAACAGGAATCGATGGAGCATTGCTAAACGATGATAACATTATAGACGACGCCGGAAAAGGTAGGTATGTAGCGAAAGGCAACTTTGAACCGCTCAACCAGGTCCTTGTAGCCATCGACAAATTTATCAATAAGGATATTGCAGAACATACGGCAGAGTTTGGAGTAAATCCACAGTATTTTGATATCCAGATGGAGTATTTACAAAATGCTATAGCCGCTTTTGATGCTATACGAGCAGATGAAGAAGTTGTATTGGATGCGTATATAGATGACTATAAGGCTGCGGTAGATGAGATTGCGAGCAAGATTAACGAAGATTTGATCAACGCAAAAATTTTGGATGTAAATGCGGATGTGGATGGAATCGAAACGCTAGATGATCTGATAAATTTGGTATTTGATGTAGAAGGCAAGCTGGCGGATGTTCAATTGGATACAACAAGAGTTTTGATATCTCACGATGGATTGAGACCGGGAGCTTTTGATGATGGCTCAACAACCGCGACACACTGGACGATACGAGTGTTGTTTACAAATATAGCAGATGCGCTTGAGGGGATCGAACAAATCGTAACAGATGCTCTTGCCGGAAATCTAAATCATGTTAATGGGTTTATAAAGGCGAATACCCCAGGAGTTGAGAATACGTATTTCCAAACATTACCATCTGTAGAGTTGCTGGATGTTGCGTTGGAGAACTTTGAAGTTGTGCCTGCGGATAAGAGCTTTGAATTGAACGAAATGTTAGAAGACGCTATAATGTCTGCCAAACGAATTATCGGCTGGAAAGAAGAGGTCGATGCGGAAGGCAATGTGATACCAGAAATTGTGTCACCATATTTAGTGAGCAATCAGCTGGGAATCGAGTTTCTCACTTTTGATATATTACGAAACGGGGACACCGATGCGAACGGATTTGACGATGTGGAAATTTCTCTGATGAGTGAGATTGAGTATATTGATGCGTCGCAAATATATGTTCTAGAACAGGCGATAAGAGTGGGATTGCTTGCGTCGACAGATTCTACGAAGCAGCAAGCACTCGATAAACTGACAGTGTTGATTGATGAGTTTGAGCCGAGAGTATTGGATTACAAAACGAGTTCCAAAGTATTGCTCTATAATCAGATATGCCAGATGGAAGCGATGCTAGAAGATGCGGATGGCGACAGAATTTTGGTAAGTGATAGCTATGGTGAAAATATTCCACTAGACAGAATGTACGTTACCAATGCGGTAATGACGATAATGCTAAACTCTATTGACTACTCATATACGATAGTAGACAAAATACAAAGTTTAACAGTAGATCAGGTTTTCAGCCAAGTGAATGCCAATATGAGTGCCATAGAAAGGTTTAAACCGCTTCCGGGAGAGGCAGACGAAGACGAATATGCGGCATTTGAAGAAGTTAGAGAAGTACTAATGGAAGAGATAAATAAGGCAGCAGCGCTTATTGCGAAGAAACCGATTACTGCAGAAGGAGTTATCGATGTAAATGCAGCAGTCGATACAGCAAATGCCGCGGTTATAAGCAAAGTACAAGGAACCGATATAAGCGGGCAAGATGAGAACGAGGACAACATTCCAGATGCCGGCGGAAAATGGGTCTATGACGTAACTTTCATGTCTTTTGATAATTCAATAAATGTTGCGATACAAGCATATAACGCAGCGAACTCGACAGTGGATTCTCTAAAATATGCGAGTACAATTATGGTTAGAGATAGAGAAGCGTTTGAAAGATCGATCGAGTATGGCACCAAGGAAATATATACGGATCTTACGCAAAAGATGCAAGAGTATGTTGACAACGCGACTCTCGGAACCGACGCATACATGGACAATGTCATATATGAAGAAGTGGCGCCTATACCCGCCTTTGAGGGATTAGCAGAAAGCATAATGGGTGGAATAGATATCGAGGCAACACAGCTTTGGGCAACCAAAATAGAAAAAGATAAACTTAGAAATATTGTAAACTATGCGCAAAACGTTTTGAAAAATAACGCCAATATCGCTGACAATCTTGTAACATATTCGTTAAAAACAGTGGTAAATGAATACGAGAAATTGAAGACAGCGTACGAACTATTTTATGCCAGAGATTTAGACGGAAAGATGATTCCAGGAAAGGTTCCAAAAGTGAACTACGGATCAAAAGGCTTTGCTGATAGCGAGATTCGAAAGTCGATAGCTAATGCAGTAGCGATCATCAATGACCTAGTTTATTTGCAAGGTGCAGAAGCGCCAGTGGTAACATATACCACATACGACGGAGTGCCACTCAATAAATATGGATACGACAGATTTGATGCGGATGGAAATCCAATACCAGACGGAGACGAGGGCAACGGCAATGGCATTGATGAAGGCGGTGAAAAAGATATTCGAGTGAGCAATCGCAAAGGCATCGATGTTACAGTGAACGATGAATGGATTAATGCGCAAGATGTAGTTGTACTAGCAAGCGCGATACATGTGGTACAGTCCACGTTAGATAAATTTGATAACGGGCAAACAAACAAATTGGCCATGGATAATGCGGTGCTTGCATTGGAAAAAGAAATAGGAAAGTTTGAAGACAAAGTAAAAGTGATGACCGAAGATTCGGTATCAGAAGATTATGTGGAAAACTACAATATGCTAAAACAAGCTATCGATGAAGCCATGGAGTTTATCGGCAAAGATCCAGAAACAGGGCTATTTGATTATGGCGATAGATATATGGACTGGGGAGCTGCCGATGTAATATTACAGGACGTTCCGTTGGGGATGAAAGCAATTCGTGGTAGCGTTGGAGGCAGAGGCGATGATGTAGTCTATAACGAAGAGGTGTATTGGGTGCCAATTGGAAATTATAAGGCATATGAAGCGGCAATTGCTGCAGCACAAAAAGCGTTGCTACTATATACTTCTACAGAAGATTCGCTAGAGGCGGCATTGCGCTCGTTACAAAACTCAACTAATTCGATGGTAGATGTCGCAATTACGCAGATTAATGGCAAGCCTAGACATGGTCGAAACGAAGAATTTAACCTTGCGGTCGCTGATTTAAAAGCCAAATTGGAAGAAGCGAAAACGTTAGCTGAAGCAACATTAGTGAGTGTTGATGGATCTGATATTAAGGATCTTGATAACTGGGTACCTGCAAGTTATATGAACCTGATAGAAAGTCGAATAAAAGTATCGCAACAAGCGATCGATAATTCATACGGCAACTTTTTGATAGATGAAGCTACTGGCGAGGCAGTAATTGATCCTGAAACCGGATTTAAAATATCGTTAGGAAACGATACCACGACGCTGGAGACAATTGAAATACATCTTCAGAATTTGACGGCAGCAGTTTCTATATTTAGTGAAAACCTTAATCAAGGTGAAATTATTGGAACAGATCCAAAATATGATGCCGCTGAAGCTAAAGCTGCACTGAAAAAGTCAGTAGATAAAGCGATGGATTTGGGACTAACAAAAGTGAGCTTAAGACAAGGCACCGACGTGGCAGAAGGAATTACTTGGGTTACCCATAAGCCGTTTTTGAAGGATCCGCGAGCAGAGGGATATCCGGATGTATCGGAAGTCTCTAAGCCAGTACCGCCAATCACATATATTAAAAATGCAGCATATGTGGCAAATTTAATGTATTTAAAAACAGAGGTTGATGAAGAGGGAAATAAAATTTCAATTTTTGCTAAAGAAGATTATGAGAGTGCGAAAACAATATTGGAGGATCAAATAAAAGTATTCGAAAACGTAATGAAAAATGATGATAATAACATTCCACCTGAGGAAATACATTCTAAGCCTATAATAATTTTGGGAACAGAAGGGATAGGTGGAGAAGGATCGCAAGAAGCGGTCTTAGATGCTAAAAAATTGGTTGACGACAAGATTTTTGAAGTTAAGGCAAGACTCTCAGAAACAACAATGGTACCGAATAGCGTTTGGGAGGGTGCCGGAGAAGATTCAACAGCGCCAGAATATGGATATGCTGGAGATGCCGAAGAGGCATATAAGAAAAGGTATATAATGGATGGTAGATATTATGCGCACGAAAAAGTGTACCGGGATCTCAATACAGCTGTTAACGTTGCAGTTACAGCAATGAGACGACCAGACATATTGGCAGAAGAGCTAATTGGAGACGGGGCTGTGTTAGATACCCTAGAAGATGCATTAGAAAAATTCCTCGATGTTGATAACGGTGGTAGAAAGCTAAAAGGCGCATATACGGCAGAGACATCGCCGGTAGAAAAGGCCCGAGTGTTCATCAATGACCTTCTATCTGCAGAAACAGATGATGGAACAGACTATAGAACGACGATACCAAACACAGTGCTAGTGCCAGGCGATGAGGAGGCAACGATAGAAGCGATATGCAATTACATTAAGAATCTGATTAGTGTCGCGGTTAAAGAAGTAGATATTATGGTAACAGGAGAAGCGCCGGGATATGAGGCACCGGGAGAAACTACGGGCCCTGATGTTGATGAAGAAAAAGGCGCGGTGGGAACATTTGTAGGCTTTGAAGTTGCTTTTGCGGACGGCACAACAATAGATGCGAACAACAATGGTGATCAGCTAGGAGTTTTTGTAGATTCGCTAGATTGGGAAAATATTTTGGCAGAAAGAGTTGAAGAGGCAGTCGCACTAGTGAAAGCGAATAGGGCAGCGTATGTATTGCCAGCAAGATATGATCACGATGCGGACATGGCAACAGCAGAAATTCAAATAACAGAGGAGCATTCGGCAGAACTTATTACAGCAATGATACAAGATCTGCTAGTAGATAACGGATTTACAGATTTTGAAGTAACAGTTAACACCGTACCAAGAACATTCTCTCCTGCAACAGATGGCAACTATGCAAATCCAGACGGCATTCAGGGAAGATATACGTTTACAGCGATATTGAAGCATGCGCCAGTGGTTGCCCGAAGAGATGTTGTGCGCGAAGATAATGTAGGGATATATACAATAGAGACAGCGCCAATTGATGCGGTAATTGAGCCAAACGTATTGCCAAACGAATTTGATACTGCGGCATTGATAGCGGCCAAAGATGTAATAGGTAGAGAAACATACGCTAGCATACCAGCAGAAAACAATAGCGAATTTGGTGCCAAAACTAAAATGAGCGAACAAATCGCAACGTTGCTTAATAGGCCAGAAACAACGGGTGTTACATTCGAAATAGTAACGACAAAATTTACTGCGGCCAAAAGACCTACTAATACCGCTCCAGCAGAAACGGGATTATATGAGTTTATGATTAATCTATTTAAAGGAGTACAAAAAGATGTAGTTATTGATCAGCAAGTAGGAATAGCAGCGCCGGGGCTTGATTTGGCACAAGATGATCTTGATGCTGTGAAGAGTGCATTAGAAAATACAGAGCCGCCATTTGATTTTGAGTTAAGTGTAGACAACGCAAAAACTTCAGACGATGCGAAGCAAGCTGTTAAATTAAAAGTAGAGGAATATTTAACAGGCACTGGAGGAATTGATAATGCGATAAGTACAGAAGTGACAGTAAACACAGTAATGTTCGATGCAGCAGATGCGAGCGAAAACGGGCGTTATAAATTCCGGGTAACAGTAAATGCAGTAATGGGCGATGATGTGCAAAAATCTATTGTGACCAATACGATAGAAAGCGAAATAGCCAGTGTCGCGGCACGAGTGAGTGCGATGTTACCAGAGGGAATGACATTACCAGAATTTGAGACAGAATCTCAGGTTGATTATTATGCGGAGATAGAATATTTTGAAGAACCAGAATTTGAGATACCGGAAATAGAGATTTTGGATGTACCAAGCGAAGAATTTTATCCTGACGACGAATATATAGCGATAGAATCTTTTGACGAGCAAGAATTTGATGAGCAGGAGTTTTATTTGGAAGAAGTTTATGAATACTTTGAAGAGATTCCGTTTGAAGAAGAGATGATTTTTGAAGAGATTCCATTTGAAGAAGAGATGATTTTTGAGTAAATAGTAGCACCTATAGTTGCTTTAATTGCATTTGCGATTAGGGCAGCTTTTTTTGATGCAAAAGAACCCTCACAATAACTTGCGAGGGCGGAAGGTTAGTGATTATCTTGAAGCTTTTTGATTTGCTCATTGATCTGATTTTGAATAGTATTTTGAATATCTAATGCCAAAGACTTTGCAATTGTGTTTACCTGAGTGTGTGTTGCAGCAGGTCTATTTCTTATTCTATCTGCTAAAACGAAGAAAGCATTAGTGTAGGCATCATATTTAGGGATATATGGGCCAGATTCGGATTGTCTTATACCAGATAAAATTAAGTATAAATTATCGTGATGATCTATGATCTGCCCTACTGGGTCAGTAAGATTAAATTTTTTGGCAACGGGCTTTGTGAGAAAGATTGTGCCTACTGCAGTTTTTTGTATAGATTCTAAATGGGCACTGTATTCTTCAACAGATAATATGGTTAATAACTCCTTATTTGGTATTGCTTGCATGGCAGCTGCAACGTCTTTGCATACTAAGATTATATCGTTCATAGTAAACTCCTCCTTATAGTAAAATATATATTATCTATCTTATGAAATATAGACAAGTATTAATGCATATTTGTGTATGAAATATTAGTTATTTTTTAAATATTGAATAGATTGAGAAAAAATGTTAAAAAGATTGCATTTTAGAAAGTTAAATGATAATATCTAAATATTAAATTTGAAAGGAGATAGTTATGCAACTAGAAGAAATTTATAGAGTAAATATTCCGAACGACATCAATTTAAAAGAAACGTCACAAATGTGTGGAGATATTGGAGATCAGCCAAACCAGCGAACCTTTGGAGCATTTTTATATATCAATTCGCATATGGAATTTCAAGAAATTAGAGGCTTGGGAGGAGCATTTAGTGAATTAGGAGGAAAGGCGTTACTGGCACTTTCAGATGAGGATCAAAAGCAAGTGTGCAAAGATATTGTGTACGATAAATTTAATTATTTTAGGCTTCCGATTGGTGCGAGCGACTTTGCATTGGATGCGTATAGTTTAGACGATCTGGAAGATGATTTTGAGATGGAATCATTTAGCTTAGAGCGAGATGAAAAATATATGATTCCGTATATGGCGATGTGTAGAGCGTACGCACCTAATATGGGAATACACGCATCTCCTTGGAGCCCTCCGGCTTGGATGAAAGATAACAAGCAAATGGCAGGAGCTGGGGGAGCGGGCAAATTGATAGACGACCCGAGGTATTATGACGCTTATGCCAAGTATTTTGTAAGAGTAGTAGAAGAGTATGCGAACAAAGGCTTTGATATAGATAGAATAAACGTGCAAAATGAGCCAGAAGCAAACCCGATATTTCCGGGCTGCAATATGGATGTGCAGCAAATGGCAAAATTGATACGAGATCATATGGTACCAGCATTTGAAGCAGCAGAATTAGATACCAAAATTTTTGCGGGTACATTTAGAACTATAAACGAGGCAACAGCGTGTGAATTTTTGAGTGAAAATCCAGGAATAGAAGAATATATCGAAGGAATTGGAACACAGTATACGACAATGCAACCGCTGTATAATATTTTGCAAAATTATCCGGGGCTTAAGTTGATGCATACAGAAAGCGTATGTTATAAGGGCGAAAATACTTGGGAACAAGCAATAGCATTGTATATGAATATAGTAAATTATATAAACGCGGGTTGTGACACATTCACATACTGGAACATGATCCTAAATACAAAAGGCACAAGCACCTGGGGTTGGAAACAAAACAGCATGGTAACGATTGATGAAGAGGAAAAAACTTATCAGTATAATCCAGATTTTTATGTAATGGCATTAGCGGGAAAATGCATTAAGCCAGGGGCAAGAAGGATTGTCTACGCCGCAAGAAGCAAGGTGGGAATAGCATTCAAAAATGTAGACGGAAGCATTCACTTTATGGTCAGCAACTTTTTAGATAAGGAAGACGTTGGAACAGTAACAATTGATCAGGAGAAATTTGAACTAAAATTAAAACCTATGTCTATTACAGCGTTTAAAGTGAGCTAAATGTTAAAAGAAAGCATCACAACCCTTAGTGGAATGGGTGAGCAAACAGCAAAAAGGTTCTATCGGTTGGGGATATATACAATAGCAGAATTGATGGAATATTTTCCCAAAAAGCATGAAGACCGATCGAAGGTAACGCCAATAGAAGCGGCGGTACTAGATGAGGCCAACAATATTGTTGCAACTGTAATCAAAGAGCCAATACTGAAAAAAGTCAATAATAGAGTTATGGTATCATTTGAAGTTTCTGATGGTACGGAACAAATGACGATTATATTTTTTGAACAGCCTTATATGAAAAATAATTTTCATGTAGGGCTGATCTATAATTTTTACGGAACCGTAAAGTTGAAATATAATAAATTGAACATGGTTTCTCCATCATATCAAACACTTGAGAAATATACTCAACAGACCAAGCTAATTCCCGTTTACGCATCGACATATCAACTATCCCAATTTATCATACGCAAACATATAAAAAATGCAATAGATATTGCAATATGTAATGTATCAGATGTGATCCCAACTGATATTGTAGCAAAACATAATTTAATGCCAAAAAGACAGGCGATAGAAAACATACATTTTCCGAAGGACGATGCTAGTTTCGTTGAAGCAAGGAGGCGTCTAGTATTTGAAGAATTATTTTTATTGCAGTTGAGTTTATATATATTGAAATCAGATTTTAGGCAAAAGCAGGCTGGGACAGTAAAACAATCGCCAGTAGATTTGGAAGCATTTGTGGAGACTTTGCCATTTAAGCTAACTGCGGCCCAGCAACGAGTGGTCAAAGAAGTAGCAGCAGATCTAAAATTATTGGGGGCAGCAAATCGATTGATCCAAGGCGATGTAGGGTCTGGAAAGACGGTGGTTGCGGCAATAGCATTGTTTATAGTAGTTCGAAACGGCTTTCAGAGCACATTGATGGCGCCGACGGAGGTTTTGGCAAGGCAACACTTTGAGTTTTTAGAAAAAACTTTTGAAGCATTTGATATATCTGTTGCATTATTGACGGGGTCGACTACAAAGAAACAGAAGATGGGGCTATTAGAAAAGCTTGCAAAGGGAGATATTGATATATTGGTAGGAACCCACGCATTGATAGAAGATAACGTGGTGTACGCAAAATTAGGATTAGTAATTACTGATGAGCAGCACAGATTTGGAGTGAGACAACGACTTAGCCTGGCACAAAAGGGAGATTTTCCAGATGTGTTGGCGATGACCGCGACACCAATTCCGAGAACATTGGCATTGATATTGTATGGCGATATGGATATTTCTACAATAGACGAGTTGCCACCTGGCAGAACCCCGATAAAAACTAATGCAGTGGACAGCCGATACTATGCTAGAATCTATAAATTTATGAGAGAGCATGTGAGTAATGGACGGCAATGTTATATTATATGTCCGATGGTAGAGGAAAACGAAAAAGTAGAAAATGTTAAAGACGTGATATCGTATGCTGAAAAGTTGCAAGCAGAAGAATTTGCAGGATTGGCTGTTGAGTATTTACACGGCAAGATGAAAGCCAAAGATAAAAATAAGATTATGGAACGGTTTGCTAATGGCGAAATAGATATATTGGTTTCGACAACAGTGGTAGAAGTGGGAGTAAACGTGCCCAACGCGACGATAATTTTAATAGAAAATGCGGAAAGATTTGGGTTATCGCAATTGCACCAGCTGCGAGGAAGAGTAGGGCGAGGGAGCTATGAATCATTTTGTATATTGGTAAGTGATTCATATAATAAAGATACGAGGGCACGGCTCAAAATAATGCAAGAAACCACGGATGGATTTAAGATAGCAGATACGGACTTACAGTTGCGTGGATCTGGAGAATTTTTTGGAACACGCCAGCACGGGTTACTAGAAATGAAGATAGCGAATATGTATACAGATATAGATGTGCTTAAAGTAGTGCAGCAAGAAGTTGAAAACATTATGGAAGCGGGGATATACGGATATTCAGATTTGTTTAACTTTATGCAAAATGAATATAATCCGATGGCACCAGTTTTATAAGGAACAGTAGAGGGGATTAAAATGGAATTTGTAGCATTTAAGGATGAAGCGAAAGTTTTAGAAGAGATGAAAGAGTTATATGAGGAGTCATTTCCAGCAGTAGAAAGAGCGTCTATGCGATGGATAAGAAGGCAAGCGAGAACGCAACATGCGGATTTGTTTGGCATATACGAGAAACAAAAATTTGTAGGATTTGTATACCTAATTTACCATAAAGATTTGGTATATATAGTATTTTTTGCAGTAGCAAGAGAATTGCGAGGCAAGGGGTATGGTACAAAAATTTTGGTAGCGTTGAGAAAAAAAGTAGCAGGCAAAAAGTTGATATTAGACATAGACGCACTTAGTGATATGGCAGCTGATGCGGAGATTAGAGTTAAACGCAAGGAGTTTTATATTAGAAACGGGTTTGTAGATACAGAAATAAGAGTTTGTATTTATGGGGTAGATGCAGAAGTGATGGCTTTGGGAGGGGAAATTTTTAGAGAAGACTTTGAGGGAGTGTTAAAGCAATATTTAGGAAAAGCTAGATACTATGCATTTATAAAATTTGAATAGAAAGATGTGTTTAACTGTTTTGAGGAGGAATAAAATGAAATTTGTAACATTAACCCAAAATGCGAAAATCACACATGACGTTAAGCCATTGTATGTAAAGTCATTTCCCGTAACCGAGAGAATGCCCTTTTGGTTATTTAAATCTAAAGCCAAAAAAAGCTATGTTGATCTAGTGAGTATATATGATGAGAAAAAATTTGTGGGGTTTATGTATCTGATATACGACAAAGACCTAGTGTATGTACTGTATTTGGCGACGTCACTGCGAAGACACGGATACGGCAGTAAAATTTTGGGTGAGTTAAAAAAGCGAGTACCAGGCAAAAAAATATTTTTGAATATAGAAGCATTAGACGATACTGCAGCTAATGCGAAGCAAAGAATGAGACGCAAGGAATTTTATGAAAATAATGGATTTGTTGATAGCGGAATACGAGTGTGTGAAGCTACAATGGAGATGGAAACCATGAGTTATGGAGGCATCGTAACAGAAAGTGACCTAGAAGTTGTGTTAAAGAAATACTTAGGAACAGCGTTATTCAAGATGTTTATAAGATAAAGAAGAAGATGCTTTTGCAAGAGAAGAAATAACTTTTGCAGAAGCATATTAAAAATATTTACATATATAGTATACTAAGTAAAATAAAGGGCAATAATCTGTGTATTAAAAACTAAAAATTGAAAGGAAGATAAAAATAATGAGAGATGGACATATTCATACTAATTATTGCCCGCATGGGAGCAAAGACACGATGGAAAAATATATAGAAAGAGCGATAGAGCTGGGAATAACAGAAATATCATTTACGGAGCATTTTCCATTGCCAAAGGAGTTTTTGGAATGCTATCCACAATTTAATAATGATGGAAATATGCAAGAGCAAGAGTTGGAGCCATATATAAAAGAGGTGGAGTGTGTTAAGGAGAAATATAAGAATAAACTCAAAATTAATATAGGAGTAGAAGTAGACTATATAGAAGGCTATGAGCAAGAGATAGCAGCTATGTTGAATAAATATGGTCAATTTTTTGACGATGGAATTTTATCAGTGCACATTATTAAAGTAGGTGAAAAATACTTTAGTATAGATTATAGCCAAGAGAGCTTTGATGAGTTAGTAAAAATAGCAGAAGGATTAGACAAGGTTTATCAAATTTATTTTGAGACTGTTAAGAAATCTGTAGAAGCTGATATAGGAAAGTATAAACCAACGCGAGTGGGGCATCTCAATTTAGTGAGAATTTATAGCCAAGATTTTGTAGTTGACTATAGTAAGTTCCCAATAGTAGCAGAATTGCTAGAAGCTATGAACAAAAATAAATATACAATTGACTATAATATTGCAGGTGAACGCAAAGAAAATTGCGAAATATATATTGATGATTATCTGTTTCGTAAACTATTAGAGTGGGACATAAAAATGATATACGGATCTGATGCGCATTCAGCAGAAGATTTAGTTTCATTAGTAAAATATATAGAGTGAAATAGGGCATAAAATAAGGCACCTCAAAATTGTGGGGTGCTCTTTTTATAACATAAATTATTTTATATTCCCATTAAGCAGTGCGCTTAAAAAACTATTGCAATAGAATTGACTTTATGATAGCATAGAAAATAGATAGTTATTTATTACAAACTAAAAATGATGGAATATATGGGAGGAGTCATGAAAAAGAATACTGTTTTTACTATCTCAATTGTTGTTGCAATTATTATTTTATCTTGCATTTCGATATTTGTAGGTGCGTTTGACGTATCGCTAGATGGAATTCTTAATGGTGATTACATGCAAGTGACGATTTTATTGAGCTCTAGAGTTCCGCGGCTATTGGCTACGTTATGCGTAGGGATGGGAATGAGTGTGGCGGGCTTAATAATGCAAAATTTATGTATGAATAAGTTTGTATCACCAACTACAGGAGCGACAATTTCATCTGCTCAATTAGGAGTTATTGTGGCGATGCTTACAATGCCATCAGCAAATCTTGTCACTAGAACAACTTTTGCATTTGTGTCGGCATTAGTCGGAACTTGGGCATTTGTTTGGTTTATTCAAAAAATTCAATTGAAGGATGTTATTATGGTGCCACTAATTGGTATCATGTTTAATAGTGTAATAGGAGGTTTGGTTAGCTACATAGCTTATGAAAATGATTTAACGCAGATACTTAACAATATGCTAGTGGGAGATTTTTCGTTAATTTTAGCTGGGAGATATGAAATCGTATTTCTAATAGTGCCTCTTATAGTAATTGCATTTATATATGCGAACCATTTTAATATAGTAGGAATGGGAGAACATTTTTCAACTAATTTAGGTGTAGATTATAAATTTGTTATGTTTATGGGGCTGTCTATTGCCGCGATAATAACAGCGAGTGTTGTCGTAACAGTGGGAACAATTTCATATATAGGATTAATTATACCAAATATAGTATCGATGTTTAAGGGTGATAAAATACGAAAGAGTATATTGGATGTGGCATTATTTGGCGCTATGTTTGTGCTTCTTTGCGACCTATTTGGTAGGGTAATAATTAGACCATTTGAGTTGCCTATAGAGCTGATGTCTGGAATTGTGGGAAGCATTATATTTATTATTATGCTATTTAAACGTTTGAGTCTAGGGCGCTCTAAAGCTAAGAAAGGGGTTAAACATGCATAAGTTATCAATGCAAGCCAAGCTAGCGATGCTGAGTGTTTTATCGATAGTGCTTATAATAACATATCAATTTATATTTGTAGATATGAAGTTTTTTGATTATGCTATGTATATTAGGACCCCCAAATTGATAGCAATAATAATTGCGGCATTTTGTATAGGGTATGCAAGCATGATATTTCAAACTCTAAGCCATAACAGGATAGTGACGCCTAGTTTGCTAGGAATGAATTCGCTATATGTACTGATTCACACGTCGATGGTGTTCTTCTTAGGTCAAACGGGATCAATAGTATTAAGTCCAAATGTAACATTTATAATAGACGTTATACTAATGGGAATTATGTCTGTTATCATATATGGAACGTTGTTTAAAAAAACGAGAAATAACGTGCTATATGTATTATTGGCCGGAAGCGTTTTAGGAACGTTGTTCTCAAGTATCTCAAATACAATGGTGAGAGTAATGGATCCGAATGAGTATGACGCATTGCTATCAGAATTAGTAGCAGGCTTCGATCATGTAAATTCAGATTTACTAATTATGGCAACGATTTTGGTAGTTGCAACGATGCTTATATTTTATAAGGAAATGAAAGTACTGGATGTAATATCTTTAGGGAGGCAACAGGCAATAAATCTGGGTGTAGACTACGACAAGTCAATATTGAAACTATTGTTGGGAGTGGCGTTTTTGATAACTACTGCAACGGCGCTTGTAGGACCACTGTCGTTTTTGGGCCTAATTACTGCAAACTTGTCGAGAGAATTATTTAAGACATATAAGCACTCATATTTGATGCTCGGCTCATTTTTAATGGGAGTTGTTGTTTTGCTAGGAGGGCAAGTTCTGATCGAGCATCTATTTGGGTTTAGTACGCAAATATCTGTGTTTGTTAATTTATTTGGTGGTGCATATTTCTTGTATCTAATCTTGAAAAATAAAGGAGTGTAAACAGTGGAAGTTAAGGGGTTAAATAAATTTTATGGAGCAAAGCAAGTCGTAAATGAAGTATCGTTTAAACTTCCTAAGGGAAAAGTAATATCGCTGATAGGGCCAAATGGAGCCGGCAAATCGACAGTTCTAAATATTATGACTCGACTAACGCCGCAAGATGGTGGTCAGGTGTTGCTAGAAAATAAAGATATAAAGAAATGGAATAGCAAAGAACTGGCTAAAAAGTTGGCGATACTTACGCAATCGAATAATATTAGTGCAAAACTTACAGTAGGCGAGCTGATTGCTTTTGGAAGATTTCCATATTCAGGTAATAAATTAACAGCCGAAGATCATAAGCAAATTGATATGGCCATAGAGTATATGGAGCTTGGCGAATACAAAAACCGTTTTATTGACGAACTTTCGGGAGGGCAACGGCAGAGGGCCTTTATTGCGATGGTTATTGCGCAAGATACAGAGTTTATATTTCTGGATGAGCCGATCAATAATCTGGACATTTATCACTCTGCCAACACGTTAAAATTGGTGAGAAGATTGTGTGATGAGCTGGGAAAGACAGTAACCGTGGTCCTGCATGACATCAACTTTGCATCAGTGTACTCAGATTATATCGGCGCATTTAAAGATGGGAAGCTATTTAAATTTGATACTGTAGACCAAGTAATTACAAAAGAAAATCTGAAAACGCTGTATAATGTAGACTTTGATATCCACAATGTAAATGGCAAACAGATTTCTATTTATTATTAGAAGGTAACGCATGAGACATCAACGGCGGAACATGCCCACGCAACTTTAACATCAACCGCGGAACATGCGCTCGCAACTTTAACATCAGCCGCGGAACATGCCCACGCAACTTTAACATCAACCGCGGAACATGCCCACGCAACTTTAACATCAACCGCGGAACATGCCCACGCAACTTTAACATCAACCGCGGAACATGCCCACGCAACTTTAACATCAGCCGCGGAACATGCGCTCGCAACTTTAGCGACAACGGCGGAACATGCTCTCGCAACTTTAACATCAACGGTGGAACATGCGCTCGCAACTTTAACATCAGCCGCGGAAACTGCTGCGAATATTTTAACTGCCATAAGCCACTAGTGCGGCTCCCTGCTTGACTGGTAGACTGGCGGTGTGATAGAATATTTTACCATTTATTTCGGCATGATAGATGTGTAGTACATTGCCGAAGAAATCCTCGATGTGACCCAGTCGTTGCCCTATAAATACGCTCTCTCCCGCTTTAACTGCAGGATGCCATAGCCCGGCATATTCTGATTGTAGATAAATGTTGTTATAGTATATCTCTTTGGAACATACCTCGTGCGCCCGGACGGCAGTTTTCAGTTTGAAAAAGTTTAGAACCAAATTTATGTCGCGACAATATCCAACGACATGCTCTTCTGCGCAATTGCCAAAATCTCCACGCTCTAGCAATAAGGATGGAACTTTTTGCTCGGCACAATACGTAAATTGACTGGTCTTCATTTGCGACGGCAAGAGAATCGGGATGTCTAACGCGACGGCCACTTCCAGGGAGAGCTTGGTGACGGCCGAAGACGGAGTAGCGTACGGAAAGAATAGACAGGGAGTTAATCTCTCGTTGTTGCTTCCGCTGTGTAGGTCTAAAAAGAAATCTATGTGAGGGAACAGCTGAGTGGCAATAAATGCTTGGATGCGCTGCCCTGGAGACCCATCTGCCGATCCTGGATACCCACTATTTAGATTTACTCGATCATCTACAGTGGAGCTTAGGTTCCAAAATCCAGAAGTGTTTAGGCAGTGAATAAAAATTATGTTTCCACTGATTTCTGCAGGATTGAGAGCCTTTGCCATGCGTGCAACCGCGGCTATTCCGGGGTATTCATCGCTATGAGTTCCAGCAGCTATGGCGACAGTTTTGCCGGGTCGTTCACCGCAGATTAATGTAACGGGAATTTCGTAACCCGGCGCATTGGGGCAGATCATAAGTTGCCTCTTTTCATTTTTACTCAACGTTTCACCTAATATATTCCACATAATAACCTCCATAAATATAATTGTAATTTCATTATTTGAAGAAATAAGTAAATTTATTCTAATAAAAGTAAGAGTGAGGAATAATTTTTCATGTACATAAATATATATATCAGGATAATAAGTTGAAGGAGGTTATTGATGATGGAAAAAGATTGTACAAAATGTGGGGGCAATTGCAGTTGTAATGATAATGATAATGAGAATAAAGAGAACGACAAAGAAGAAAATAATTGAAGCAATAAATATTAAAATTTTGAAAGTGACTATTAACCTTTTGGTTGAAGTCGCTTTTTTTTTGCATACATATTTAATTGATTTGTAAAAGATAACTGAAAATGCTAAAAATATAATTTTACTATTGCAATTCAAGTTAGTGTATGCTAATATAAATATATCAGTTAGTTTTAAACTACTAACCAAATAATGTGGAGATGAAATACATATGACATATATAATATATTAAAAAAAGGGGATATGTGAAAATGAAATTAAAAAAAATTCTGGGAGTATCGATTTTAAGTGTGGCAATTTTGGGAGCTGTGGCAATGCTATCATCTGCACGCACTGTGGAGACTATCGCAGCAGAAGCTGTTGAGAAAACTGTTGCTGTCACTGTTGAGAATGAAAAGGGAGAGGCTATTGAAGTTGAGTTTCCGAAAAATCCTAATAGAATTGTTGCATTGAATTTGCAGACCGTAGATTTTTTAGATGCTGTTGGAATGGGTGACAAAATCGTTGGGATGATTAAAGAGGGAGTGTTCCCAGAGCACCTTCAAAAATATGTTGATGATAAAAGTATTGTAAATGTTGGAGGAATGAAAGATGTAGATATGGAAGCCGTGATGTCACTGCAACCAGATGTGATCTTCTCAAGCGATAGAACCGCAACAATGTATAAAGAGTTTAGTATGATTGCACCAACGATGGCTGCGTTTGTTGATTATGAAGCTGGATTCATGAATGGCTTTAAAAATTTAGCAGATCAGCACAGCGCTATTTTTGGTGTGGAAGATGAGCTGGATGAAATAATTACAGAGTACGATGCGAGAATCGAGAGAATTGCTGACTTTGCAGAAGGTAAAACAGCTTTATTAGGTATATTTGCGGGCGGATTAAACACGTTGGGCAACGCAGGGCGTGCTTCAATCGTTGTAAATGAAATGGGATTTGAAAACATCGCTGCCGATAAAAATATAAACCATGGCAATGTCTCGTCGTATGAAGCTTGGCTTAAATACGATCCAGATTACATGTTTGTATTAGATAAGGACGGGGCTGTGGGGACCAAATCAGTAGCTGCAAAAGAGCAGATGGAGAAAAATAATCCAGTTATTGCGCAAACATCGGCGTATAAAGAAGGAAAAATCATCTATCTAGAGCCTGCTGATGTCTGGTATATGGTTGATGGCGGTATTACGGGGATGGATCTTATGATTAGCAACATAGAAGAAGGTCTTGGATTACCAGAATATAAGTAAAAAAAATGAGCACTAAAAATTAATAATTGAATATAGAATTGAAAAAACCTCAGTGAAGAGATTCGCTAAGGTTTTTTTGTCGTTATTTATTTTGTTCTTGCTGTTTATTTTTCAGATGTCGCTGCTTATGATCTTCCATCCATTGCTTTTTAAGGCACTGTAGCATTTCTGTAAGCACTGTTCTGTCGTCTTCTGAAAGAGAAACTAGCAATTCGGTTTCGTCAATTCCATGCTGTTGCATTTTTGAACTCTTAATCTCGGCTATTTGTCCACACTCTGAGATAAGTTTTAATAAAGGATCTTTGCACACTGATTTCATGAAATTCCTCCTATAAGGTTAGTTATATATAACGTAGTTATGTTAACCTAAACTAATTTGTTTGTCAATAGCATTTATGGAAATAATTGTATATTATAATAATGATTTGGTGTCATGAAATACCATTGCAACACAATATCTGCTGCTATATAATGAAACAATATTATATGTGTAAAAAGGAGAAAACTTATGGATAATACTATACTAGTAGATAACATCTTAAAATCGCTTGGTGGTATAGATAATATTGCTAAAGTAGAAAACTGTATGACACGGTTGCGCATTGATGTGATAGATGATTCCAAAACTGATATCGAGGCGATAAAAAAACTTCCTGGAGTGGTAGGTGTTGTAGAAGCCGGAACATATAAACAAATTGTAGTGGGGCCAGGCAAATCTACCAAGCTTGCGAGTATTGCAAAATCGAAAATTGGTGAACCCCAACTGGGTGATTGGAAATCAAATAAAAATGCTATAAAAAATGAGCAAAAGCAAAATAAATTTAAGTCAGGACTAAAAGTTATCGGAGAAATATTTATTCCGTTATTGCCAGCCATAATTGCCGCAGGAATTTTAAATGGCTTAAGTGGACTGATTGCAAACTTGCAAGTGACTAACTCGCTTCCAGCAGCAGGTGCTTGGGAGATCATAAGACAGATGTTTGCATTGATAGGCGGAAGCTTTTTGGGATATTTTGCAATCTTTACGGGCATTAATGCTGCGAGACAATTTGGTGCCACTCTGGCTCTTGGCGGTATGCTGGGTGCCATGAGCATTATGCCTGGTATTAACGGCATCTCGGCGTTGTTTGGGTGGTATAATGAAGAAGTTCCATTAGACTCTATTTTAACCACTGGCAAGGGTGGAGTTATTGGTATCATTATTGGAGTTTGGATTTTGGCCAAAGTAGAAAAAGCGGTTCGAAAAATAATGCCAGATGTACTTGATCTGATTTTTACACCAATGATTACACTAATTATTACTACAGTGGTTTTCGTTTTTGCAATTATGCCAGCGTCTGGTGTAGTTTCTGATGGATTAGTGGCATCTCTCAGTGTATTAATTAATTCAAGCAGTCCAGTAGTAAATATTATTTCGGGTTATGTTTTAGCCGCATTGTTTTTGCCGATGGTTCTCTTGGGGCTTCATCATGGGTTAATTCCAATTTATGCCATCCAATTAGAGCAAATGGGCGGGGTTTCATTGTTCCCAGTGCTTGCTATGGCAGGTGCAGGTCAGGTGGGTGCAGCGATTGCCATTTATTTTAAAGCTAGAAAGGTAAAAAACACGAATTTAGTTCAAATTATTTCGGGCGCATTACCAGCTGGTATTTTAGGAATTGGCGAACCATTAATTTATGGAGTAACGCTACCTCTTGGAAAGCCATTTATTACTGCAGGCTTGGGTGCGGGGTTTGGCGGAGCATATGTGATGCTTACACACGTTATGGCAAGTGCTTGGGGGCCGTCTGGAATTGTGGCTATTCCTCTTATGATGCCAGGATCTATACTTAACTTCACTATAGGTATTTTAATTTCTTATATTGGAGGATTTGTTGCGACTCAGTTTTTAATGAAATCAGAGGATTTAGAGAAAATTTAAATTTACGAAGGGGGCTGTATGTTTGCAGTCCTTTTTTTAAGGAGAATTATTATGAAAATGGGCTATTCGGTTTATGTTTCAACATTTGAGCAGCAGAAAACTTTTTTAGAAAAGGTTGCTGCAAAAATCATTTTTACTTCTTTGCATATTCCTGAAGAAATAGGAGAGTCGTATAAGAAAGATGCGTTAAATATGCTTGCTTGGTTAAAGGAAAGAGAGTTTTGTGTAATTGCCGATATATCCACACATACGCTTAAGCAATTTAATAGCTCTTCTATAATAGAACTTGCAAAGCGATTGAATATAGGTATGCTACGAATTGATTATGGATTTAGCGTAGATGAGATAGTTACTGCGGCATCGGCATATCCGCTTGTATTTAACGCATCCACTGTGGATATAGCAACTGCCAAATTAATTCAAGCAAATGTAGGCAATATAAAAGCTATACACAACTTTTATCCTCACGCATATACAGCTTTGAGCACCGCGCGGTTTGATCAGATTAATACTGCATTACAAAGTCAGCAAATAGAAGTATTTGGATTTGTTCCCAATATTGAATCGCCTAGAGGTCCTATATACGAAGGACTACCAACATTAGAGCATCAACGCAAAACTTCACCGTATGTAAATGCTATAGAAATATGGACCAAGGTTAACTATCTCTTGCTAGGAGATTTGGCGATGGATGATCAGGAGCTTGAGTGGATCAAAAAGTTGGAGAAGGACAATGTCATAACTATTCCTGCTGCAATCGAATATGAATATCTTTATAATCGGGTATTTACTATTCGCATAGATTCTTCAGAATACGTATTGCGACTTCAAGAATCTCGAGATAGGGAAATTAAGGAACACAACTGCGTTGCGCGAGAGGTTGGAGATATCACTTGTGACAATATTAAATATCTGAGATATAGCGGAGAAGTACAAATTATCAAAGTGCGATTACCACAAGATGATAGAGTGAATGTTATCGGAAAAATTGCTACTAAATATAAAAATATCTGTAACTTCATATCAAATGGCTCTAAAATTGAATTTGTTAAGTATATATAAGCTCTAAATTTTTCGAAAAATCAGTTGTATACATCTAAATATGTTGGAACACACAAAAATATTGAATAATAATTTAGAATCAAGTCTAATTATTGTTGTTGAAAATTAAATTTTAAAACCTCATAAAATGCATTGACACAAAATGTTAAATATTGTATAATAAAAAACATAAAAATTATAAATTTATATTTAATATTTAGGCAATAATAGTTGTATACATGAAAACGCATAGGCATATGTTTGAATAACAGTGATTTGGAGGTTGAATATGAAAAAAGTTCGATTAGGGATTATTGGAATAGGACAGCAAGGTGGATTTTATTTGGGAGCAATGACCGGGGTTGCGATTAATCCTGGAGGAATGCCTATTCAAGGCAAAGCAGATCTTGATCAAATAGAAGTAACGGCGATATGCGATATCGATCCTGAAAAAAGAGATCGAGTTGCACAATTGCTTCCGGAAATAAAAGTTTATGACGACTATATAAAGATGTTAGACAGTGGCGAAGTAGATGCGGTTGTAACTACAGTACCTCATTATCTACATCCAGTGATCGGGGTCGATGCCTTAAAAAGAGACATTCATGTGTTACTTGAAAAGCCTGCAGGAGTTTATACAAAGCAAGTACAAGAAGTCATAGACATGGCCAACTCAAAGCCAAATTTAACTTTTGCTGTGTATTTTAATCAAAGAATGAATCCGTTGTATCGTAAATTAAAAGAAATTATTTCTAATGGTGAGATTGGTAAAATTCGTAGGACTAATTGGCTGATCACGACTTGGTATCGTCCTCAGGCGTATTATAATATGTCCAGCTGGCGTGCAACCTGGAAAGGTGAAGGTGGCGGCGTGTTAGTTAACCAGGCTCCGCATCAAATTGATTTATTGCAGTGGTTGTGTGGAATGCCCAAAAAAGTATATGCAAAGTGTCAGTATGGATTTCAAAGAGATATTGCTGTAGAAGATGATGTGACCGCCGTGTTGGATTATGGAGATGGAGCAACGGGTGTTCTAATCACTTGCACACACGATTTGATTGGTAGCGATCGCTTAGAAATACATGGCGACAAAGGCAAAATCGTTGTCAATAATTCTCAGACTGCAACTGTTACGAGATTAAAAGAGACTGAACAAGAAGTTAATGCGCAGACCAAAGATTTGATGAGTGTATTTAAACTGATGATGGGTGCGAATGCTGGTGAAAATGATTTATTCGAAGTAGAAACTATCGAATTTGATAATGTATGGGGACAACAACATATGGACGTTCTCAGAAATTTTGCTGCCAATATTGTAGACGGGACTCCGTTAGTTGCTCCAGGATCTGATGGTATAAATGGCGTTCGTCTTGCAAATGCGATTCATTTATCTAGTTGGCTAGGAGAAGAAGTGAGTGTCGACTTTGATGAAAACTTCTTCTTAGAAAAGTTACAAGAAAAAATTGATGCAGAGAAGGAGAAATAAAATGGCAAAATTTGGTGTTCAAATGATGATGCTGAAAACGAAAGTTGAAGAAGAAGGCATCTATAATGTAATGAAAAAAATTAAGGATATTGGATTTACCAGCTTGGAAATTTCTCAGATTCCGATGACTGCTGAAAATGTAGCTCAGATGCAACGGGCGTGTAAAGATTTTGATATGGAAATAGGTGCGCTAAGCGCAGCAACCGAGCCAATGTTTCCGGGAATGGAGTCGTTATCAACACACTACGATAAAATCGTTGCCGATTGTAAAGCTCTAAATTGCAATTTTCTTAGAATAGGGATGATGCCGTTTAATGTATTAGGCAACAAGGATGCTTTCGTGGCATTTGCTAAGAAGTGCGATGACTATGCTACAAAATTAGCTGAGGAAGGCATTAAGCTGTATTATCATAATCACCATGTCGAATTTATTAAATATGATGGTCAAATTCTACTAGATATATTAAAAGAAGAAACTACTCACTTGGGCTTTGAAATTGATGTCCATTGGGCGCAGAGGGCAGGCGTTAATCCTGTTGAGCTGATTAAGAAATATGCCGGCAGACTGGATCTTGTGCATCTAAAAGATTATAGAATAGCAGAACCGAATTTTGAAGATGTAGATTTTAAGGATGTTCCAACAGTAATGCAGCGCTTTATTCAGGTGATTCAGTTTGCGGAAATTGGAGAGGGTAACCTGGATTTCAAAGCCATTGTAGATGCTAGTCTTGTGGCTGATGCAAAGTATTTATTCATAGAACAAGATGATACCTATGGCAAAGATCCATATGAGAGTTTACAGATTTCAAAAGATGCATTAGTAAATTTAGGCTATACAAATTTATTATAAAGTAATGATTACCACGGCAAAACTCAACCTCTGCCGTGGTTAGAAATGGAGGACACTATGGATACAGAAATAAAATATAACCGAGCGCATGTATGGCAAATTGGATTATTTGCATTTAATAATACGGCAACGAATACTATGTTGCTTATCATGGCGTATGTATCGTTTTATGCAAATGGTGTTGCTGGAATTGCGGTAATGACCATATCGACGCTACTTACTGCAATGAGAATTTTTGACGGCATCACAGATCCGATAATTGGGTATTTAATCGATAAAACAGATTCTAAATTCGGAAAATTTCGTCCAGCAATGATTTTGGGATATCTAATTATGGTAGTGGCAATGGCGATTTTATATACAACTTTACATATAGTGCCAGAGGGCATTAGAATAATATATTTTGTCTTAGTTTATGGATTATATATCGTGGGGTATACATTTCAAACTGCATGTACAAAGGCAGCGCAGGCTTGTTTAACTAATGATCCAAAACAGCGTCCTTTATTTACGTTATTTGATACAATATGGGGAACAATCTTAGTTACCGCGAGCCCTATTATAGTAGCGAATTTGGTAGAAATACACGGTGATTTTTCACTGGATTTCTTTTTTCAATTTGTGCCAGCTTATGTAGCGCTTTCGGGAGTGTTTACCGTGCTTGCGATAATCGGTATCGCCAAGAAAGATAAAAAAGAATTTTTCGGAATAGGAAATACAACAAAAGTTGGTTTTAAAGATTATGTAGATGTAATCAAACACAACCGTGCAATACAGATGTTGATAGTTGCTGCTGCTAGCGATAAGTTAGCTCTTACAGTTGCTGGAAATGCGGTGATTGCAGTTATTATATACGGCATAGTAGCAGGAGACTTTGGGCTTTCTGGAGACGTTGCCGCTTATACCGCTATCCCCAAAATCATTATTGTGTTTATCGGAATCCAATATGCGCGTAAGCTGGGACAGAAAAAAGCTTTGATTGCTTCGACTTGGCTTTCTATCATAACATATTTAGTGTTGGGTGCGTTGATCTTATGGGGGCCTATGACCATATTAAATGTAACAGAAATTAATACATTTACAATTTTATATATTGTAGTATTTATATTGATGGGATCATTTGCCGCCATTGCGTCGGGGATTGTAATTCCGATGATTGCCGATTGTTCGGATTATGAAACAGCTCGAACCGGCAGATATATACCAGGAATGATGGGAACACTATTTTCGTTTATTGATAAGCTAGTTTCGTCGTTAGCGACAACGATTGTGGGCTTCGGAATGGTTGCCATAGGATTTGCCGACGTATTTCCAACAGTAGATACAGTATACACAGATGCGCTAAAATATATGGGCGTGTTCTTATTTATTGGATTACCAATTATAGGATTCATTTGCACCTTAATAGGAATGAAGTTTTATCCTTTGACTGCTGAAAAAATGTGTGAAATACAAGAACAAATTGCCGGAATTAAAGAAAATAATAATGCAGAATAAACTGTGGGTTCATCGAATTTTACTTTCGATGGGCTTTTTTATTTATAGAATTTTACCTGTGAAAATAAATTTACTGCATTGATCAAAGTGAAATTAAATAACACTTTACAAGAATAAATAAATTCAGTATAATAAATTGGTTAAAACATAAACACATTATAGTCGGAGGAAGTTATGTCAAAAGTTTATATTGTTGAAGCCAAGAGAAGTGCAATCGGAAAATTTTTGGGCAGTTTGTCTACTGTTTCAGCAGGGGATCTTGCAGGTCAAGTTATAAAAGCAACATTGAATAATCTAGATATCGATAAAGCAAAAATTGATGAAGTTATTCTCGGAAATGTTATATCGGCAGGGCAAGGGCAAGGCGTGGCGCGTCAGGCTTCAATTGCTGCAGGCATTCCGGCGGAGGTTCCGGCATATGCAGTCAATATGATTTGTGGAAGCGGAATGAAAACTGTTATGCTTGCTTATAATTCTATTAAGGCACAAGAGGCAAATTTGATTGTTGCAGGTGGTGTAGAAGTGATGAGCCAAATCCCGTTTGTAACTGATTCGCAAGCTCGATTGGGATACAAAATGGGTAATATAACTCTAAAAGATATCCTAATCACTGATGGATTGACCGATGTATTTAACAACTATCATATGGGAATCACGGCAGAAAATATAGCCGATGAATACACCATTAATCGAGCTAAGCAAGATGCGTTTGCGATCGAGTCTCAAAAGCGTGCGATTTCGGCAATAGATACTGGCAAATTTAAGGATGAAATTGTACCGGTAGAAGTCGCAGTGCGTAAGGGAAGCTTTGTATTTGATACAGATGAATATCCAAATCGAGCTACTTCTATTGAAGCATTATCAGGGCTTAGACCTGCCTTCAAAAAAGATGGCTCTGTAACTGCAGGCAATGCATCTGGCATCAATGATGGTGCAGCTATTATTGTAGTAGCGTCAGAGGCAGCAGTAAAAGAATATAATCTCAAGCCGTTAGTAGAAATTGTTGCAGTTGGCCAGGGCGGAGTTGCTCCAGAGGTTATGGGGCTTGGGCCTGTTCCTGCTGTTGTCAATGCTTTCGAAAAGTGTGATCTAACGCTTAAAAATATGGATTTAATTGAGCTAAATGAAGCATTCGCTGTTCAAGCGTTAGGTGTTATAACAGGTTTAAAACAGAATTTTGAAGATGTAGATGATGAATGGTTTAGCGAAAGAACAAATGTAAATGGCGGAGCAATTGCTTTAGGGCACCCGCTTGGTGCGTCTGGGGCCAGAATTACTACTACTTTAATTTATGAGATGAAGAAACGTGGAGCGGAATATGGGCTGGCGGCGCTATGTATAGGTGGCGGAATGGGTACTGCTTTAATTCTCAAAAATGCTTAAGGATACGAATATTGGTGAAAGGAAACTATAGATGAAAATAATTGAAATTGATGAGTTAAAAAATCTAGTAAAAGATTCTATGACTGTAATGGTTAATGGTTTTATGGGCTGCGGAACTCCGCATAAAGTGATAGATAAGTTGTTAGAGCTGGGGGTTAAAGATTTAACTTTAATTTGTAACGATACAGCTCTTGCTGATTATGGCGTGGGCAAAATGGTGACCCAAAAGCGATTTTCAAAAATACTAGCTTCTCATGTTGGATTAAATCCAGAAACTGCTAAACAACTTAATGCTAATGAAACAGAAGTTCATCTTATTCCGCAGGGAACGCTTGTAGAACGAATCCGAAGCGGCGGGGCTGGTCTGGGAGGATTTTTAACTCCAACAGGGCTTGGCACTGTGGCAGAAGAAGGAAAACAAATTATTGAAGTCGATGGACAAAGCTATTTGCTAGAGCTCCCTCTAAGAGCCGATGTTGCATTGATCGGTGCGCACATTGTTGATAAAAAAGGCAATTGCTATTATAGAGGTTCAACTAGAAATTTTGGTCCTGTTATGGCGACGGCCGCAGATGTCGTTATCGTAGAAGCAGATAAGATTGTAGAAGTAGGAGAGCTCACACCAGAAAGTATAGTGACTCCACACATTTTTGTAGACTATGTAATAGATGGAGGTGCAAACTAGATGAAAGAATTTATCGCTAAACGTGTTGCAAAAGAACTTAAAGATGGTGACGTCGTAAATTTGGGAATCGGTTTACCTACATTGGTAGTTAACTATTTGGAGCCTAATCAGGACATAACTTTTCAATCAGAAAACGGATTTATAGGAATTGGTCCCACTCCTCCAGAAGGAGAAGAAGATCTATATATAGTTAATGCAGGTGGAAAACCTGTAACCATCAATCAAGAAGGAGCATTTTTTGACAGTGCCATGTCTTTTGCTATTATCCGAGGTGGGCATGTAGACGTAACCGTTTTGGGTGCGCTAGAAGTAGATGAAAAAGGAAATTTGGCAAATTGGATGATACCTGGAAAAATGGTGCCTGGAATGGGTGGCGCTATGGATTTGGTAGTTGGTGCAAAGCGAGTTATTGTTGCAATGGAACACACAAACAAAGGCCGAGCTAAAATTTTAAAAGAATGTACGCTCCCTTTGACTGCTAAAGGACAAGTGAATTTAATTATTACAGAGATGGGTGTCATAGAAGTTACGCCAGATGGATTGTTGCTAAGCGAAATTAATCCAGACTATACTGTAGAACAAGTTCAAGAAGCTACACAAGCGACGTTAATTATTAGTAAAAATTTAAAAGAAATGTAATTTATGATTGTGCCTTATTTAGTATAAGGTGCAATTTACATAGGGGGGTTAATATGTTCAAAAAGTTTACCAACGGATGCGTAAATTTAGTACAAAGATATTTACCAGATCCATTTCTATTTTGCATAATGCTTACATTCATAATTTTTATATCGGGAATGGTCTTTACAAAACAAACTGCTATTGAGATGACAATGCATTGGGGTAATGGGTTTTGGAGCTTGCTAGCATTTACTATGCAAATGGCATTGGTATTGGTGTTGGGAACCGCTTTGGCAAATGCACCAATAATCAATAAAGCACTGGTTGTTTTGGCCAAAATTCCCAAAAAACCTACAACTGCAATAATTTTAGTAACCGTGGTTTCAGCTCTTGCTTGTCTAATAAACTGGGGATTTGGGCTGGTAATAGGTGCCATTTTTGCAAAAGAAATAGCAAAGCAAGTTAAGAAAGTGGATTATAGACTTCTGATCGCAGCCGCTTATTCGGGATTTTTATTTTGGCACGCAGGTTTGTCTGGCTCGATTCCTTTATCGCTTGCATCTGGTGGTGAAGGGCTCGTAAAAGCAACGGCATCGGTGGTCTCTGCATCAGGAATTACAACTCAGGATACCATTTTTTCGTCAACGAATATTTTTATGGTTATATTTTTATTGATCACTATTCCTCTTTTAAATGCCGCAATGCATCCAGATCCAGATAAGGTAATAGTTATAGATCCAGCCTTACTAGCCGATGCGCCAGTTCCAGCAAAGCTAAATCGCAAAAATATGACTCCGGTAGAAAAACTCGAAAATTCTATGCTAGTTACAATTCTTATATCGGTTCTAGGATTTGCGTATATCATAATATACTTTATAGAAAGAGGATTCAGTTTAAACCTTGATATTGTGAATTTGATATTTATGTTTGCTGGAATTTTGTTGCATAGGACACCCAGAAGATATTTAAATGCGCTAATGGATTCTACAAAAAGTGCAGGGCCGATATTGTTGCAGTTTCCATTCTATGCAGGTATTATGGGTATGATGAATGGAGCGAATATAGACGGTGTTTCGTTAGCGAGTCTAATTACCAATATGTTTGTAAATATAGCGAATAAATTTACGTTTCCTACGCTATCATTTTGGAGTGCAGGACTCTTAAACTTTTTTATTCCATCTGGTGGGGGGCAATGGGCTGTTCAGGCGCCAATCATGATGCCAGCCGGAAATTTACTCGGTGTAGATGCGGCAACAACCGCGATGTCTATTGCTTGGGGAGATGCGTGGACTAATATGTTGCAGCCGTTTTGGGCGTTGCCTGCATTGGGGATAGCCGGGCTTGGTGCAAAAGATATAATGGGATATTGCGTAGTTATATTATTATATTCTGGAGTTATTATTTCGCTGGGATTATTGATATTTTAAACAAGGAGCACTTCTGATACTGTCGGAGGTGCTTTCAATTTACATGGAGGTAAGCAAATGATATATGGAATTATACTGATTATAGTTATAGTTGCTGTAGTTATAGCAATTGTTATGATGGATTATTTGAGATTTACTGCATTGAGAAAACATAAAATAAAGAACTTATACAAAATGAAAACATCGCTAGGTAATATTGCGTATATAGATTTAAACAGTACGGCTCCGAACGCAATACTATTTTGTACTAGTGCGACTCAGGCCATAGATGCCGTCTTTGCTTTTAGATGGTTAACCAAAAGTGAATACCGTATTATATGTATCGATCGACCGGCGATTGATTTGCCTAATTCATACATGATACATGCAGATATCTATCATGAGGTCTTGCAAGGTCTTGGTGTTACTCAAGTTGCTGTGTTTGGAGTATCTATGGGAGGGATAACTGCATTAGCGTATACCAAAAAATATGGTGCCACAGGCTTATTGCTATGGAGTGCAGTAACAAAAAAATGTACTGTTAACATAAAATCTGCAAATTCGTGGATCGGAAAACTTGTACGTTTTAATAAATGTAAAGATTTAACATCATATCTGCTAGTAATACTTGCTAGGGTGGCCCCAACAATTTTGCTGACAGAATTATTTGAGGCTGGTGCCGAAGTGATGAGAAAAGATTTAAAAATTATGGCAAAAACAGTAGCTCATAACAAGGAGTCAAAAGCCGAATTGATTGCAATGATGACATCTATGGCCCCAAAAAGTTTGATGTATGAAAAAATGATATGCGAGTTTGAGAGGGTAGTCACCTTAGAAGAGGATTGGTCATCGATAAGAACGCAGTGCCTAGCAATTTACTCGGCTTTGGATGCAAGTGTGTCATTAGATAATTTGACCTATATAGAGCAAACGCTATCTAATATAGAAGCCAAAGTAATGACTGGTGCTGGGCACTATATTTGGTGGGGGTCAGATTATGCCAAAATTGAAAGTCTGAAATTTTTAAAGGAGTGTTTCTAAATGAAAGTATTACTTATGTCAATAGGCACTAGAGGTGATTGCGAACCGTTTTTGGCAATCGCAAATCAATTAAAAAATAGAGGAGATGAAGTTATTTGCGTATTCCCTGAGCAATACAGATCTTTAGCGGAAGAAGAAAATTTTGAGTTTCATTCATTTGGAGCAGAGTTTGTAGAGTTGCTTAATAGCGATGAAGGACGTTATTTGATCGCTGGCAAAAATTCAGCAAAAAAGTTTAAAGCTACCTTGAAGTTATACAAATCATCGACTCCAATGCGAAAAAATTTGCTGGATATACAACATAAACTAATAGAAAGCATCGATCCAGACTGTATTATCTTTCATCCAAAAGTTATCTATCCTATTTCATGGAGTTTAAAAACTGGAAAAAATATCGTACTTCTGTGTCCCGTACCGTGCGCTGTGCATCCAATTGAAGGGTTTGCAAGCATCGGAATTAATAAAAATTTGGGAAAATTATGCAATAAATGGAGCTATGATATTGTTAATTATATTATGGGAATGTCGCTAAAAACGGCTTCTAAGGCATACTTCGATAATGAGTATTCGACGAAGAGGCTAACAAAAGCTCTCAAAGATGTAAAAATAATATACTCGGTTTCAAAAGCACTTATGGATTATCAAGAAGGATGGGGTGATAACATAAATATCGCTGGGTTTTTGGAGAGGGATAAAGTACACGCGTGGAGCATGCCAGATGGATTAGAATTGTTTTTAAGTCGCCATCCCAAAATAATATTAGTTACGTTTGGTAGCATGGTTAACATCGATCCAGAGCTCACCACCGCCATGGTTTTAGATGCGCTCAAAGAATGCAAAATTCCTGCTATTATAAACACTGCCGGAGGAGGTTTAGTTAAGCCCGCAGAACATGATGAAAAAAATATCTTCTTTACCGACAACATTCCATATGATTATATTTTACCACGAATGTACGCAACTATTCATCATGGCGGCGCCGGTACCACTCATTCATCTCTCAAATCTGGCTGCGCAACTATGGCAATTCCGCACGCTGTCGATCAACCGCTATGGAATCGCTGGATATACAACCTCGGTGTAGGCCCGCTAGGCGTTTCGATAAATAAATTATCAACAGCAATATTAAAGGAAAAACTGCTAGATTTATACAACACCTCGAGCTATAAGCAAAATGCTCTCAGGTTGAGCAAACAAATGAAAAACGATAACGACTATGAGCAATTGTACAACTTCATAATAAATTAAATCATCAATTCATGGAAATTCAAGCAAAATTAGGAATTATGTACTAGGGATCGTGCTGTTGAAATGTGGTTATATTAAATACTAAGGGAAGATAGACCCCTTATAATGCATAGAATAGGAGGAAATTTGATGTCGATACCACACATTTTAGCAGGGCTAGCACCATTGGCAGGTCAGGCCGGCGACGTTGGAGGCCCCGCAGTACTAGGGGGATCAGCAATCGCCGCTGCGGGGATAGACATTCCCGAAATCAATGACATGAATACTAACAAAGAAAATGAAGATGAAAATGTAACATTTGATTTAGATGCGATAAACAATCTTGCGCCAGATGATACAAACGAAATCAAGTCGCATACTCAACACAGCGCAGAAAACTTCATTGATTACGATGAAACTATCGCAGAAAATATTATAATGGTTGAAGATGCACCAGAAATAGCGATGATGGATTATGCGTCAGCCAAAGCCGATGCACCAGAAATAGCGATGATGGATTATGCGTCAGCCAAAGTCGATGCATCAGAAATGTCGAAGGTAGATCATGCGGCAGCCAAAGCCGATGCACCAGAAATAGCGACGGTTGATCATGCGGCAGCCAAAGTTGATGCACCAGAAATAGCGATGGTAGATCATGCGGCAGCCAAAGACGATGCACCAGAAATAGCGATGATGGATTATGCGTCAGCCAAAGCCGATGCATCAGAAATGTCGATGGTAGATCATGCGTCAGCCAAAGTCGATGCATCAGAAATGTCGATGGCCGATCATGCGGCAGCCAAAGTTGATGCATCAGAAATGTCGAAGGTAGATCATGCGGCAGCTAAAGTTGATGCACCAGAAATATCGATGGTAGATCATGCGGCAGCCAAAGTTGATGCGCCAGAAATGTCGATGGTAGATCATGCGGCAGCCAAAGTCGAAGCATCAGAAATGTCGATGGCCGAAGTAGCAGATCAGGCAGTAGCCAAAGTTGATGCGTCAGAAATGATGATGGTTGAAGTAGCAGATCAGGCAGTAGCAAAAGTTGATGCATCAGAAATGTCGCTGGTCGAAGTAAGCGTCAGGCAGACAAAGTTGATGCATCAGAAATGTCGTTGGTCGAAGTAGCAGATCAAGCAGTAGCCAAAGTCGATGCGTCAGAAATGATGATAGCCGATCATGCGGCAGCCAAAGTCGATGCATCAGAAATGTCGATGGCCGATCATGCGGCAGACAAAGTTGATGCATCAGAAATATCGATGGTAGATCATGCGGCAGCAAAAGTTGATGCACCAGAAATAGCGATGGTAGATCATGCGGCAGCCGAAGTTGATGCGTCAGAAATGTCGATGGTAGATCATGCGGCAGCCAAAGTCGATGCATCAGAAATGTCGATGGTCGAAGTAGCAGAACAGGCAGTAGCCAAAGTTGATGCGTCAGAAATGTCGATGGTCGAAGTGGCAGATCAGGCAGTAGCCGAAGTTGATGCGTCAGAAATGATGATGGTTGAAGTAGCAGATCAGGCAGAAGCCAAAGTTGATGCATCAGAAATGTCGATGGTCGAAGTAGCAGATCAGGCAGTAGACAAAGTAGATGCGTCAGAAATGGCATTGGTCGAAGTAGCAGATCAGGCAGTAGACAAAGTCGATGCGTCAGAAATGGTGATGGCAGATCATGCGGCAGACAAAGCCGATGCAGCAGAAATGTCGATGGCCGATCATGCGGCAGCCGAAGTTGATGCGTCAGAAGTGTCGATGGTAGATCATGCGGCAGCCAAAGTTGATGCACCAGAAATAGCGATGGTAGATCATGCGTCAGCCAAAGCCGATGCATCAGAAATAGCGATGGTAGATCAGGCGGCAGCCAAAGTCGATGCATCAGAAATGTCGGTGGTAGATCATGCGGCAGACAAAGCCGATGCAGCAGAAATAGCGATGATGGATCATGCGTCAGCCAAAGCCGATGCACCAGAAATGTCGATGGTCGAAGTAGCAGATCAGGCAGTAGCCAAAGTTGATGCGTCAGAAATAGCGATGATGGATTAGGCAGATCAGGCAGTAGCAAAAGTTGATGCATCAGAAATGTCGATGGTCGAAGTAGCAGATCAAGCAGTAGCCAAAGTCGATGCACCAGAAATGGCATTGGTCGAAGTAGCAGATCAGGCAGCAGCCAAAGTCGATGCGTCAGAAATGGTGATGGCCGATCATGCGGCAGCCAAAGTCGATGCATCAGAAATATCGATGGTAGATCATGCGTCAGCCAAAGCCGATGCACCAGAAATAGCGATGGTAGATCATGCGGCAGCCAAAGTAGATGCGTCAGAAATGATGAAGATCGAAGTAGCAGATCAGGCAGAAGCCAAAGTCGATGCACCAGAAATATCGATGGTAGATCATGCGTCAGCCAAAGCCGATGCACCAGAAATAGCGACGGTTGATCATGCGGCAGCCAAAGACGATGCACCAGAAATAGCGACGGTTGATCATGCGGCAGCCAAAGACGATGCACCAGAAATAGCGACGGTTGATCATGCGGCAGCCAAAGTCGATGCATCAGAAATAGCGATGGTAGATCATGCGGCAGCCAAAGTTGATGCGTCAGAAATGTCGATGGTAGATCATGCGGCAGCCAAAGCTGATGCACCAGAAATAGCGATGGTAGATCATGCGTCAGCCAAAGTTGATGCGTCAGAAATGTCGATGGTAGATCATGCGTCAGCCAAAGCCGATGCACCAGAAATAGCGACGGTTGATCATGCGGCAGCCAAAGTTGATGCACCAGAAATGGCATTGGTCGAAGTGTGATCAGGCAGTAGCCAAAGTGATGCATCAGAAATGTCGATGGTCGAAGTAGCAGATCAAGCAGTAGCCAAAGTAGATGCATCAGAAATATCGATGGCGAAGTAGCCGATCAGGCAGAGCCAAAGTCGATGCATCAGAAATGTCGATGGTCGAAGTAGCAGATCAGGCAGTAGCCAAAGCCGATGCATCAGAAATGTCGATGGCCGATCATGCGGCAGCCAAAGTCGATGCACCAGAAATGTCGATGGTAGATCATGCGGTAGCCAAAGTCGATGCGTCAGAAATGTCGATGGTAGATCATGCGGCAGCAAAGTTGATGCGTCAGAAATGTCGATGGTCCGATCAGGCAGTAGCCAAAGTGATGCGTCAGAAATGATGATGGTCGAAGTAGCAGATCAGGCAGTAGCCAAAGTCGATGCACCAGAAATGGCATTGGTCGAAGTAGCAGATCAGGCAGTAGCCAAAGTCGATGCATCAGAAATGCGACGGTCGAACAAGCAGATCAGGCAGTAGCCAAAGTAGATGCACCAGAAATGGCATTGGTCGAACAAGCTGATCAGGCAGTAGCCAAAGTCGATGCATCAGAAATGTCGATGGCGAAGTAGCAGATCAGGCAGTAGCCAAAGTCGATGCACCAGAAATGGCGGTTGGTCAGATCATGGCAGCCAAAGCGATGCACAGAAATGTCGATGGTAGATCATGCGGCAGCCAAAGTCGATGCGTCAGAAATGTCGATGGTAGATCATGCGGCAGCCAAAGTTGATGCGTCAGAAATGGCGATGGTAGATCATGCGTCAGCCAAAGTCGATGCACCAGAAATAGCGATGGTAGATCATGCGTCAGCCAAAGTCGATGCACCAGAAATAGCGATGATGGATTATGCGTCAGCCAAAGTCGATGCACCAGAAATAGCGATGATGGATCATGCGGCAGCCAAAGCCGATGCATCAGAAATAGCGATGGTAGATCATGCGGCAGCCAAAGCCGATGCACCAGAAATAGCGATGGTTGATCATGCGGCAGCCAAAGCGATGCACCAGAAATAGCGATGGTAGATCATGCGGCAGCCAAAGACGATGCACCAGAAATGCGATGGTCGATAGCAGATCAGGCAGTAGCCAAAGTCGATGCACAGAAATAGCGATGGTAGATCATGCGGCAGCCAAAGCGATGCACCAGAAATAGCGATGGTGGATCATGCGTCAGCCAAAGCCGATGCACCAGAAATAGCGATGATGGATTATGCGTCAGCCAAAGCCGATGCACCAGAAATAGCGATGATGGATTATGCGTCAGCCAAAGTTGATGCACCAGAAATAGCGATGGTTGATCATGCGGCAGCCAAAGTCGATGCGTCAGAAATGTCGATGGTCGAAGTAGCAGATCAGGCAGTAGCCAAAGTTGATGCGTCAGAAATGATGATGGCTGAAGTTGTAGATGATACGGCAACGGTCGGGGTTGCAGATGATATGGCCGCAGGGGTAGATGATGACTATAGTACTGGTTACAACCTTACGAAAGATGTAGTAGTCACTAATGTTGCCGGCGATGTCATTAAAGAGGAATTCGTAATTACTAATGATGAGGGAAGCGTGATTACAGAAGTTGTGGTGATCAGTAACGATGAAGGTGACGTGATTTCAGAAAATGTTAAAGTTATAGATTATACGAAAAATACGTTTACCGAAGATAATTTGATTGCCAATGATGAAGGAAATGTTGTGGCAGAAAGCGTTGTAGTGACTAATTATACAAACGACACGGTGGCAGAAGGAATGTTATTTACTAATCCGGAGGGAGATGCCGTGACAGCGGATGTTACAGTGACTAAAAATATGGACGATGTTGTAGTGACGAATAGTACGGGACAGATGTCTGATGGTATGTTCAATTATGATGAGATCGAGGAGGTGGTGACGAATATGGGAGAACAAATTATAAAAGATGCGACAGAAGAGAACGCTGCAACAGAAGAGATCGAAGAAGTGGTCGTTAAATTTGGGAAAAACATTCTGGAGGAAAAGATTGTCGTCAATGAGTTTGAGGGAGACGTTATTCCTGGTGAGAATATTGTAGTGACAGAATATACAGAAAGTCCCGAGGTCAGAGAGATGAACGCAGACGCAGACTACAGCGAGGCTATTTCGGAGGATGTTGTAAACTCGGGAATGCGCCAAAATACGCGTTCGGTATATGCAAAGTATTCAGATAAAACGAAAAATCATAGTGCAGTAATAGCGCATCAAATGGATAAGGCGGTCGCATGTTCGAGTGCAGAAGAGTTTAGTGCTATCGTTGCCCATGATGTTGATGAAGCCGTTACGGTAAGTGACACAATGAATGAAGTTGGAGAAAATGCGATAAAAAAGAGCAGGAATGAAATCTCTATTACGATTGATGAAGTAATCAACGTTGATTCATTGTCAGAAGCCGCCACTATGGGAAGGGATGAATTATCGGGAAGTAACAATGTAGTCGATATCGGAACTTCTGCTGTTGAAAATAGTACAGCGATTTCAGATGATATGGATACGGTTGTGTCTTTGGAATTAAATTCGTTGTCAGCTGGAGCGGGAGAGGTTGTAGAAATGAGTAACGTAACACAAGCTGATTTCAAATCTGGCGAGGATGTTTATAAAGAAGTGCAAGGTGATTATGAACGTCTACGAGATTTTGGAGCAGCGGCTATAGAAGCTCAATATGCAAGTGAAACACAGACTGTAAATAGTTCCATTAATTCGCAGCAGGTGGAGCGTATGATTCAAGAGGAAAAGCGTGAACGAGATAAGCAAGGAATTAATGTGTTGCCATTTTAAAATAATAAAAGTTCGCAATTCTCTCCTTGCGAGCTTTTTTATTTTTGGGGGTATATTTTTACTTAAATGCTAAATACTAATATTGGATAACGTTACCAAATAATTTCAAGTTTATGAGGTGAAAGATGATTAGTATTACAAAACTGAGAAAAGTTTATGAAGATAGTGGCTATGAAGCTTTAAAGAATATTAATTTAGAAATCGATGATGGAGAGCTAGTGTGTTTACTAGGTCCTAGTGGATGCGGTAAGACCACGATTTTAAATTTGGTAGCAGGACTGCTGGATCCCACAGACGGCGACATTAAGTTTGACAATGAATCAGTAATTAATAAGCACCCCAAAGATAGAAACATTGGACTCGTATTTCAAAATTATGCATTGTATCCGCATATGACAGTTTTAGAAAACGTGATGTTTCCTTTAACAGTGGGGCGCAGAAAGATGCCTAGAAAGGAGGCCGAAAAGATTGCAAGGAAGTTTATGACGGTCACAAATATAGTGGAGTTGGCATCAAAGAAGCCGGGGCAAATGTCTGGAGGACAGCAGCAAAGAGTGGCTATCACGCGAGCACTCGTTCAGCAACCAAAAGTATTGTTATTAGATGAGCCGCTTAGCAATCTCGATGCGCGACTGCGATTAAAAATTCGCGAAGAAATTCGGCGGTTGATTAAGGAAATAGGAATCACCACTGTGTTTGTGACGCACGATCAAGAAGAAGCATTATCAATTAGCGACAAAATTGTTATTATGGATCAAGGGGTAGTTCAGCAGCACGACATACCGCCAAATTTATATCTTGAGCCGAGAAATTTATTTGTTGCTCAGTTTATGGGCAACCCTATCATTAACACTTTTACTATGCAGTTGGTAGATAATATATTGATAGGCAAAGATTTTTCGATAGGAATGGACAGGCTAGAGTCTGATCGATTTAGAAAAACAATTATGGGAGGAACGTATGTAGTAGGAATTCGTCCTGAGTATTTTGTATTAAGTAACACGCCGCTTTTTGAGGTTGAGATAACTTCTGTAGAGTTGATAGGCAAGGATAGTATTATCAACTTTTCTGTAAACGATGAATTTTGTAAAGCAATTACAGATGTAAATGATGGAATACAAGAGACCGATAGAGTTGGTCTAAATATTAAATATGACAAGATTTATATATTTAAAGAGGACGGGACAAGAGTATACTAGAGATCGACAGCCGCGGAGGGTAGTATGAAAAAATATAGAGCAGAAACTTCACCACATGCATGGTTATTTTTATTACCATCGTTAATAATTATTGGTGTATTCAATTTGCTTCCTTTAATAAAGACCTTTGTTATGTCTATGCAGACAGGAAAAACGTTGAATACAATGACTTTTGGAGGAATAAAAAACTTTCAAGATGTGTTGACAGATCCTAAATTTCATATGGCAATAATCAATACTGCAGTGTATGCTTTTGTAGTTGTGCCATGTGGGATGATCATTTCTATGGCAATAGCAGTGACAATCTTCGAAAAAATTAAGCATAAAGCAATATTTGAAGCGATATTTTTTATGCCATATTTAACCAGTACTATTGCAATAGGTATAGTATTTAGATATCTGTTTAATGGAGACTATGGATTTATAAATTATATATTAAGTTGGTTTAATATTTCGCCTATAAATTTTTTAAATGATCCGGATATGAGTATAGCCACCTTAGTACTATTTGGAATATGGTCTGGGCTTGCGTTTAACATTATTATTTTGCTATCGGGGTTGAGAAATATTGATGACAGCTATTATAAAGTAGCAGATATGTTGGGAGCAACGAAGCGAGAACAATTTGTACGAATAACGCTTCCGCAAATGATTCCTATAATTACATTTTTGCTGATGGTAAACTTTATCAATGCGTTTAAGGTGTATGCTCAAGTGTTTGCGTTATTTAATGGCAAGCCAGGAATAGCCGATAGCGCAACGACAGGAGTGTTTTACATCTTCGATAAGTTTTATGTGGATTATAAATATGGAGAAGGCATGGCAGCTGCAGTTATTCTGTTTTTGTTGATACTCTTATTTACACTATTTCAAAATTTTGTATTGAGAAAAATAGCAAAGTAGGTGTATATTATGAAAAAATCAGCAGATAGAATTTTGGGAGATGCTGTATCAAAAATGTTTGTAACTATTATGGCCATTATTACATTGTTTCCATTTGTATACATGATTTTAACAAGCCTAATGACTTTTCAAGAGGCAACGAGCATTCCTCCTACATTGATTCCAGCAGATCCTCAGTTTGGTAACTACGCAGAAGCGCTAAGGCAAGCACCCTTTGCAAGATATTTTGCTAATACCATAATTGTCGCAAGTTGCTCTACTTTGGGAACAGTGATCAATTGCATATTGGCAGCGTTTGCATTGGTAAAGTTACAGTTTCAGGGCAAAAAGGTGTTGTTGATGGGGATGGCAGCATTGATGATGGTACCCTATGAAGTAACAGTGTTTACAAACTATCAAACCATCGCGCAACTGGGGTGGTTAAATAGTTATCAAGCATTGATTGTCCCGTCGCTTGCAAGTATTTTTTATACATTTTACTTGAAAGAATATTTATCTAGTATACCAATTTCATATTATAAGGCAGCAAAAGTAGATGGGTGCACTGACCTTGAGTTTATAGCACGAATTTTAATTCCTCTTGCTAAGCCGGCATTATTTACTATGAGTATATTAAGTTTTATAAGTGGATGGAATTCGTTTTTGTGGCCGATTTTAGTAACCAATGATACTAGTATGAGATTATTGAGTAATGGGCTAACGGCATTTGCGACGGAAAGTGGAAGCGATGTTCAGCTGCAAATGGCGGCCTCGGCAATATCTGTTATTCCAATAGTGATCATTTATGTAATGTTTCGAAAGCAAATTATAAGAGGAGTTGTAAAAAGTGGAGTTAAAGGATAAGCAAACTAGAGTTACATTTCATAATGGCATAGGTACTATTGGAGGGACTATAATAGAAGTTGCGTATAAGGATAGTCAAATATTTTTTGATTTTGGTAGCGAATATGATCCTGGGGCAGAGATTCAGCCAAGGGATCTGCAGGGGCTATTGGATGCGAAGCTGGTGCCGTACCTAAATATATTCGATCCTGGGATACCAATAGATCGGCATACAGAAAATACTTTCGAACATAAAGCAGTATTTTTGTCACATGTTCATCTGGATCATTCTAAAATTATTAATTATTTGGATCCAGCAGTGCCGCTATATACATTATATGGAACCAAATCATTGCTAGAGACGCTTAATATCAACGACGATTTTTTGTTTCCGCTGCATGGGGCACATGAAAAAAACGTACGAGAAATCGTTGGAGTATCAGATAATGCAGAAATAGAGGTTGGTAAAATAAGGGTAAAAGTGATGCCAGTAGACCATGATGCCTACGGTGCAAGCGGGTTGTATATAGAAACACCGGATCTAACAATTTCATATACAGGAGACATTCGATTACATGGCTACCGTGCAGAAGAGACGATTAAGTTTTGCGAGAAAAGTAAAGGGTGTGATCTACTTCTAATAGAGGGAGTGAGTATATCTTTTCAAGAAGTAGATGAAGTTTCGGTAGATGCTATGAGCGAAGTAGAATTAGTTGAGGCGATTGATGCGTTGATAAAAGCAAATCCTACAAAACAGATAACATTTAATTATTATATTACAAACATTGAACGAATTATGAAAATCATAGAAAAAAATCCTCGAACAGTTGTATTAGATGCATATTATTCATATATTTTAAAAGATGCCACAGGATTTGAATCACTATATTATAGTTGTGACGATAAGAACTATGGATTAGATGCTAACAAACGCATAAGCTATGACATATTGTTGTCAGATAAAGGAAAATACTTTTGGCAATTAACAAATAAAGAGGATGTGAAAAAACTTAAGAGTGGCGGAATATATATTCACTCTAATGCGATGCCTTTAGGAGAGTTTGATCCAGCATATGCTCCATTTGTCGAAAGCTTTGCAGTAAAAGGGATAGCGTTTGAATTGATGGGATCTAGCGGGCATGCGTACCCAAAAGACTTAATGTGGATCATTGATAAAATTAAACCCAAGTTGCTGATTCCTATCCATTCATATCATCCTGAGAGATTGTTAAATAAAAATGGTGATAGAATGCTTCCATTTAAGGGGCAAGTAATATAAATGAAAGGAACTGATATTATGAATTGTAAAAAATTTTTTGTACTAGCAGGATTTGCCGCAGTAGTATTAGCTGGATGTGGTAGTAATGAATCTCCAGTAGTTGTGGAGTCAGAAACTATTCTGACAGAGCTTACCGAACCAGTTAAATTTGTATTTTGGCACGCAATGGCAGGTGAGCAACAAGAGATGTTAATAGAGCTAACTGATCAATTTATGATCGAAAATCCTGAAATTACGGTAACACTGCAAAATCAATCTAGCTACAAAGACTTGCAGCAAAAGCTCACTCTAAATATGTCTAGCCCAAAGCAATTGCCGACATTAACGCAAGCATATCCAAATTGGATGGAAAACGCGATAATAGATAATTTGCTTGTAGACTTAACACCTTATATTGAGGACCCGATTGTGGGATATGATCACTACGAAGACATTATAAAAGGATTTCGAGATGGCACAGAAATCAATGGCAAAATTTATTCGATTCCATTTAATAAATCCACAGAAGTTTTATGGTACAATAAGACACTTTTTGATGAGCTAAACCTAACTCCGCCTACAACTTATGAGGAGCTAGCGCAAACAGCCAAAACGATATATGATGAAACAGGTATTATAGGCGCAGGATTTGACTCATTGAGTAATTATTATACAACATATTTATATAATGAAGGGTTGGAACTAGACCCAGAACTTGATGTTACGGGTCCGGAATCTGTCGCTGCAGTGGATTATTATTTAGACGGTATACAAGACGGGTATTTTAGAATAGCAGGAACAGATATATTTTTGTCGGGACCATTTGGAAACGAGTTGATTGGGATGTATATGGGATCTAACGCTGGAGAATCTTTTATAGAAAAGAGTGTAGGAGATAAGTTTGAAGTAGGTGTGGCACCATATCCAGCAGATGCGGTAATGCAACAAGGGACCGATATATTTATGTTTAATTCATCTTCTCGAGAACAAAGATTGGCGGCATTTGAGTATCTAAAATTTTTGACTAGTACAGACTCACAGGTAAAATGGGGTATTGCAACGGGATATCTTCCAGTTAGAGCTTCCGCGATGGAAAGTGAATCATATATTAATTCAGGAAGCTTGGTTGCACCTATTGTGGAAGAGGCCACAGAGAGTTTGTATACCACAAATCCAGATTTAGCGACAGACGGAGCATTTAGAGAGGCTGCAACAGTGTTAGAACATATACTAGCACAGCCTGATGAGCCTGATGTTGATAAAAATTTAACAGGCTATAAAAATACTTTGGTAGAAATTTGGGAATAGAGAGTGGTTTGTACTGTGCTTACTGAGTAATTTAAGTGCAGTACAATTTTGTTATAGAGATTGTGTTATAGAGAAGGAAAGTTGTGAGTGTAAACTGTAAAGGTACATTTGCCTCGAGTTTTTGATTTATACATGGCGCTGTCAGCGGCAGTATAGAGGTCTTGAAAGTTGTTGAAGATATGATCTACTTTTGCAATACCGATACTAGGAGACACAGATACTGAAGCATTATCATTGGAGTAAGTTTTGGATAATTTATTTATGATGACATTACTTTTCTCTATGATATTAATACCATTTGAGTTTGGAATAAATACCAGAAATTCATCCCCACCAATTCTTCCCTTTATATCATCCTTTCTAAAAATAGAGTTTATGTTATGAGCAACTTCTCTTAATACATTATCACCAGCAGCATGGCCAAAGGTATCGTTGATGCTCTTAAAGTTGTCTAGGTCAATCATAAATAAATACCCACCAACCTGTTCTGCATCTTGTAGCAAAAATTTATCTATCAGATCCTCGGTGGTAGCCTTGTTGTATAAGCCCGTAAGCTGGTCACGCTCGGCATTAAACTGTTTGATTTTTTCCTCTTGAACATTGCTAATAGTAATAATAGCGCACATATTGTTTTGAGATTCAACTCGTACGTTTGCATTAAACCAGGCAAAATCTTTGTTGGTATGAGACCATCGATACTCGAATTCGTATTTATTGATTCCCTTGTCAAAAGTTTGAATCATATATTCGATAGCCGCCATCGCATTGCTGTTTTCTCTGTCTTCTACATGTACATAGTTAGAGATAAGTTCCTGAAAAAGGTTTTCATACGATGTACCAATAAACTCGGGCTGAATTTCTCCTTGATGGATATAATTGGTAACTTGACCTGTTTCGCAATTGACCTCTATCGCGCTGTCTACCGTGTCTAAAAGAATATGCTTATACATACGCTCTATCAATTTACTATTTTTCATAGTCTCCTTATTTAGCTCCATTATTTCGAAGCCAATCATCATAAAAATACAGAGATAAAATAGAATGAGCCAACTAACACCTAGCAAAAGTTGCTGAACCAAAAGATTAAATACAAATATATCCACAGAATAAGATGTAGTGTTAGTAATTAGGCATAAAATAATACAAACTTCCAAAAATAAAAATAATTTAAGTCGGGTTGGGTGAGTTATATAAATTCTGTAATATTTTTGGGGAACTAGTTTTGATATTATTAGTAGAAAAAGGGAGTGTATCGAACAAACCGCGATGCGTATTAAGTATAGTGAACTGCTAGTGGACATAATGTGCCATATACTGGTATCAAGTATTAAGCCAGCAGAGGCGTTTAAAATCATTACTAGTGCCATAATGTTAATAGGCATATATAAAGCAGTGGCCAACTTTAAGAAGAAATTTCCTTTAAAAAATATAATGATAAATAAGCTATAGACTACTATTATAAATGCGTATACAGCTATCATAGAATATGAAATAAATACAGAACTGACAGGACCAGCGATAATTGTGAGTATTATTACAATTGTGTAAAATGTATTCTTTGAGCCATTAAATTTAATAAGTTTATTGATTGTTGTAAAAAATAATAAATTATGTATTGCGAATACAATTAAAAAGATTCCGAGTATTGTCATAATATCTCTCTCCTTTGCTATAAATATGGTTATAATTTATTTTATGATAGATATTTATAGAACAGTAGAAGTGTTTTTAATTACAACAGTAGACAAAAATAGTAGATAAAAATAGCAGACAAAAAATTCGTTAACTATAGTGAGTCTTTTTGTTGTTTTATATAATTTACAGAAGTATTTTTTTAAATTTAATTTATATATAATAACAAAAATAATAAATTAAGGTTAATTTTAATTAATTTTATAATAAATGTTACGAAAAGGCATAAATTAGTTGCATATACAACTAATTTATGCTACAATTATTACAACAAAATAGTAAAGCAGTAAAAAAATAAAATAGTAAAATAGTAAAAGAGAGGAATTCTATGAAAGATGATAGAAGCATAAATAGATATTTATCTCAAATTTACAGAAAAAGTATAAGGTTTTTGCAATGCAAATTGGCAGAAGAAGACGTTGGGTGTGGTCAATTTACATTTTTAGAACAAATTTTTAAATACGAAGGAATAAGTCAAGAAGAACTTTCTAACAAACTTGTAATAGATAAAACAACTACCGCAAGAGCGGTAAAAAAACTTGAGGACAAAGGATATGTCAGACGCGAAAAGCGTATTAACGATAAACGAACATATGGAATCTACGTAACGGAGCGTGCTATTGCCGAGCATGAAAATATCGCAAACGCATTTCGTGACCTAGACAATGTGTTTAATGATGCCTTAACAGTAAGTGAAAAAGATACACTCATCAATTTGCTAGCTAAAATTTGTAATCATTCGCAAATGAAATAGAATAAAAATGAAATAGAATAAAAATAAAATAGGAGGATCTCATGGGAAAACATCAAGAGTTATTAGCGACAGAGTCAATTGGAAAACTAATATTTAAGTATTCACTGCCGGCGATTATTGGGATGATGGTAAATGGACTATATAACGTGGTAGACCGAATGTTTATAGGAAATATTCCGGGAGTTGGGCATTTAGCGATTAGTGGTTTGGGAGTAACTTTACCAATAATGACCATTATAATGGCGTTTGGTTTGTTAATAGGTATCGGTGCAGCAACAAATATTTCGATAAAGTTAGGTGAAAATAACAAAGATCAAGCCGAAGGGATTTTGGGTAATGCAATTTCGTTGTGTATTTTATCTGGTTTAGCTATAAGCGTTATTGGCTTAATATTTGTAAACCCTATTCTTTCAATGTTTGGTGCAAGTCCAGACAGCTTGCCGTTTGCAAAAGAATATATTGAAGTTATATTAATTGGTAGTGTGTTTAATATTACAGCGGGATCTATGACGAACTTAATAAGAAGCGATGGAAATCCAAAGTTATCTGCAATAATTATGGCCACAGGATGCTTCCTCAATATAATTCTAGATGCTCTTTTCATTTTTGGATTTGGAATGGGTATAGCAGGTGCGGCATGGGCAACGATAATTTCACAAGCTGTAACAGCGGCATGGTCACTAGGATATTATTTTGCTGGAAAATCTAATTTATCATTTCACAAGTCTGGTTTAAAGCTTGCTAGAAAATATGTATTTCCGATGTTAGCGATTGGGTCTGCGCCATTTGCTATGCAGGTGGCCATGAGTGGGGTTCAAATTATTTGTAACAATGCGCTAGGAACTTATGGCGGAGACATGGCAATTGGTGCTTTCGCTACAATAAACTCGATAGTATTAATGATGGCAACGCCGATTATTGGAATTGCCCAAGGAACTCAGCCGATTATTGGATTTAACTTCGGGGCAAAACAATACGACCGCGCAACCTTAACATTAAAAATAAGCGTAGGTTTTACATTTGTCTTCTTACTTGTCGTAGTAGCAATAATGCAAATTATTCCAGAAACATTGGTAAGTCCATTCTCTGGAGATAACCCAGAACTTGTTGCGATGACAGTAGAGGGCTTAAGAAAATATACAATAATGATGCCATTGATGGGACCTGCGATGTTGGGGTCACAATATATCCAAGCAATAGGCAAAGCGAAATCGGCAATGATACTAGGTCTACTCAGACAAGTAATTTTGCTAATACCACTAATGTTGATAATGCCAAGAATATTTGGACTAACAGGAATTTGGTTTGCGCAACCTATAGCAGACGCGCTAACAGCATTAATCACAACAATAGTAGTAATTAAAGAGATACGATCTCAAACAGCAAGAGATATACCGGAAGTAGTACCGGCAGTATAAATGAAACTGCATTCTGAAGTCAAAAATCAGGATGCAGTTTTTTTATTATCTGCACCAGCTAACGAAATCTCATCTGCACCAGCTAGTGAAGCCACATCGACAGCCGCATCTGCAACAGCTAGTGAAGCCTCATCGGAAACTTCATCTGCAACAGCTAGTGAAACCTCATCGACAGCCGCATCTGCAACAGCTAACGAAGCCTCATCGGAAACTTCATCTGCCACAGCTAGTGAAGCCGCATCGACAGCCGCATCTGCAACAGCTAACGAAGCCTCATCGGAAACTTCATCTGCCACAGCTAGTGAAACCTAATCGATAGCCGCATCGGCAACAGCTAGTGAAGCCGCATCGACAGCCGCATCTGCAACAGCTAACGAAGCCTCATCGGAAACTTCATCTGCCACAGCTAGTGAAGCCGCATCGACAGCCGCATCTGCAACAGCTAGTGAAACTTCATCGACAGCCGCATCTGCAACAGCTAGTGAAGCCTCATCGGAAACTTCATCGGAAACAGCTAGTGAAGCCACATCGGAAACTTCATCGGAAACAGCTAGTGAAGCCTCATCGACAGCCGCATCTGCCACAGCTAGAGAAGCCACATCGAAGCCGCATCTGCAACAGCTAGTGAAACCTCATCGACAGCCGCATCTGCCACAGCTAGTGAAGCCTCATCGACAGCCGCATCGGCAACAGCTAACGAAGCTTCATCGAAACCTCATCGGCAACAGCTAACGAAATCTCATCGGAAACTTCATCTGCCACAGCTAGTGAAAACTCATCGACAGCCGCATCTGCAACAGCTAGTGAAGCCTCATCGGAAACTCATCGGAAACAGCTAGTGAAGCCTCATCGGAAGCTTCATCTGCCACAGCTAGTGAAATTTTATTTGCAATAGCGAAAGAAGCTTCATCTGCAATAGCGAGAGAAGCCTCTTCTGAAATAGCGAATGAAATCGCGTCTGAAATAGTGGGTAAAGGTAGAACGGTGGTAGTGATCGATGTCTACGAAATATATGTTAGAAGAGCATGGAAATCTCCCTGTAGATTATATTTTCCGGTACCGGCGGCAACGAAGATGCTATCCCCTTTTGTGAAGTTGAGCGTTTCTGTTGTAGAATCGATTGATCCAGATCCCTCGAGAACTAGAAGAGAGTGGAAACTCGTCTCATTGGCAGTGAACGTAGCCAGGTCGGTACACTTAATGTCGCGCACAGCAAAATATTGGCAATCAACAAGAAGATCGGAGTTTTTTGCTACGTTGACAGCGGGTGCTAGGGTGGATACTTCAACAGCTTTGGCAACATGGAGCTCTCGAAGCTTGCCGTCGGCCCCACGTCTAGCGAAATCATATACGCGGTAGGTGACATTGGATGATTGCTGGACCTCAGCTATAAGACATCCGGCGCCGATTGCGTGGACAGTGCCTGCCTCTATGAAAAAGCAATCACCGGCGGTAACATTAACTTTGTTTAAAACGTCTAGGATGGTGTCATTTGCTATATGTTGCTCGTATTCAGCTTTGGAAAGAGTCTGGTTAAAGCCATAGTAGATGAAAGCATCGGGTTCGGCTTCGGCGATGTACCACATTTCGTTTTTGCCGTTGTCATTTTCATAAGCAATGGCGTAGTCGTCATCGGGATGAACTTGAATAGATAGATTTTGCTTCGCATCGATAAATTTGATTAAAATAGGAAAGCTGGCATACTTGGCACAATTGGTACCCAGAGCCGCAGGATGATTAGAGAGCCAGGTCTGTAGGGTTTGGCCGGCATCTTGTCCGGTTGCGAGGACGCTTTCGCCATCTGGGTGGCAAGATAATTCCCAACTTTCAGCTAATATATCACCATCAAAAGCTTTGCCGTATGATTCAGATAATTTCTTGCCTCCCCATAAATAGTCTTTAAAGGCGGGTGTTAGTTTTGCGATCATAGTAGTCTCCTTATAATATAAAATAATAACGGACACAGTAATCCATGTCCGTTAGAGATATTACTCTTCTACAATAAAATCTTGGAGAAGTTGTTTCATTTCGTCTTTGTATGAATAAATGCGAAGTTCAATGGGTTTGCTAATATCAAGGCTTAATATACCGAGAATGGATTTGGCGTCAACAACGTAGCGGCTAGCGACCAAATCGCAGTCACTGTCGATCATATTGACTGCTGCCACAAATTTTTGAACATCTTGAATTGTACTAAACGAAACCATAAATATTTCCACGAAAAATACCTCCTAATCTAAATCACGAATAATCTTTCGAATTGCAAATATAGAAGCAGGAGAAACAGAAAGCTCGTTGATTCCATATTCTACAAATGTTTCAGTGAGTTCTTCGTCAGCGGCTAATTCACCACATATCCCGGTCCAAATTCCATATTGTTGACCAGTAGCAGCAATGATTTCGATCATTCGAAGTACTGCAGGATGATGAGGATCATAGAAGCGCTCTAGCATCTGATTTTGTCTGTCAATAGCTATTGTATATTGAGTTAGGTCGTTGGTGCCTATGCTGAAGAAATCTACCAACGGAGCAAGTTGGTCGGCAATCATGACAGCTGCAGGCGTTTCGATCATTATTCCAAATTCATATTTACCAAACGGAATATTTTTTTTGGTAAAATTGGCTTCTATTTCTTTGATAATTTCTTTGGTGCGCTCAACTTCCCAAACAGATGTGATCATAGGCACCATGATAGAAATATTGCCGAAGTAACTTGCGCGTATTAGAGCGCGTAACTGCGTTCTAAAAATGCTTTCCTCAGTTAAACAAATTCTAACGGCGCGATATCCTAAAGCAGGATTTTCTTCGGGCTCTATATTGAAGTAATCGATTTGTTTATCTGCACCTATATCCATGGTTCTGATGATAACTTTACGACCACCCATCATCTCGGCAACTTGTTTGTAAGTTTTAAATTGAAGCTCTTCGTTTGGATAATTGCTTTGTTCGAGATACAAAAATTCGCTCCTAAATAGACCGATTCCTTCTGCGTCGTTTTGCAAAGCTAAGCCGACATCTCCAACAGAACCTATATTTGCATATAAATTGATTTTTTTACCAGATTTAGTGATAGTTTCCTTGCCTTTATATTCGGCAAGCAGTTCTTTTTGCTTGTTTTCTACTGCAAGACGTTTTTTGGCTATAGTAATTTTTTCGGGGGTAGGTGATATTGAAAGACTGCCATCAAAACCGTTGATAATAGCCTTTTGTCCATTTACTTTGATAGGAACGGGAACACCAACCAACGCTGGAACAGCCATCGTCCGAGATAGAATTGCTGTATGAGAGTTTACAGAGCCCTTACGAGTTACAAATCCTAGAATTTTGCTTTTGTCCATTTGAACAGTTTCGCTAGGAGATAAATCGTCGGCAACAATGATACACGGAGTATTAAAAGTTAAAGCGTTGTCTTCGCGTTCGGCTAATACATTAATGAGTCGATCGGAAATGTCCCTAATATCTGCAGCTCGGCCTTGCATATACTCGTCTTCCATATTGGCAAACATAGTAGCGAAGTTGTCAGAAGTTTGTGCAACAGCATATTCGGCATTAACCTTCTGCGTTTGAATAATGTTGACTATTGATTCGGTATAATCTTCGTCTTCGAGCATCATTTTATGAACATCAAATATTAAAGCATTCTCATCTCCAACTTCTTTTTTTGCTAGTTCATATAAATCATCAAGTTGTACCATAGCTATTTGCTGAGCCTTATGAAATCTGGAAATTTCGCGTTCAGGATCTGTAATAGATATGCGTCTAACAGTGTTATCTTTTTTGTCAAGTTCTCTAATAGTGCCAATAGCAATACCTTTAGAGGCAATGCTTCCCATATAAACATCCATAAAATTTACCCCCTTGATTTTAAAAGTTAATTATAAATTTTCGGCAAAAAAGGTTTGGATTGCGTCAAATGCCGCGTCTTCATCTTCGCCCTCTATTTTGACAGTAACAGTTTCGCCGGTTTTAACACCAAGAGCCATAATAGCCATCAACTTGTTTGTATTAGCACTTTTGCCGCCTTTTTCTACGGTAATAGTGCTCTTAAATTTTTTGCCTTCTTTAGATAGCAAGCCAGCTGGTCTAACGTGGATTCCGAGTGCATCTTTAATTACATAATCAAAAGTTTTCATTTTTATTTGCTCCTTTATAATTGATCATGGCATTATAAGGCATTTTGTTATACCAAACAAGGGGGTTAAATATTCTTTTGCAGTACGAGCGAGATGCGGATCGTTTGCGGCTAACGCTAATTCGAAATGCAGTTTCCCTAGTAATTGAGAATCTGGAGTTGCCATCTTAATACCAGAAGGACGACCTGGTCGGCGATATAAATTCTCTTTGCCTAAGAAACCTACACCTCTAAATAAAGTTATGGCAATAGTGTCAAAATTAGTACCAATAAATTCAAATTCGCGAACAGAATTTGTTAAAACGGCAAGGCCAGTAGAATTATCTGAGGCAACGTAAGAAAGCATCGGGTATATAGAATCTGGGCGTTCATCCCACTTTTCTTGCTCCCAGACAGCCATGGCTGAGTCGACTACAGGGCGCTTGATAGATCCGAATTGATTATCGGAAACAGAGAACGATGATGCGATTCCCTGAGGTATTAGTAAGCGAACTCTGTGATCCTTGCTTTGATTATCGATGTTAATTTCCAAATCGATGATTTTTGACTTTGCGCATAGTTTGGCTGAAATTTCGATGCCCATCTTGCTGTCACAGACTTTTGCTTTGCGACTGTCTAAATCTTTTGGAATACACATCTCAAATTTGGCAACAGCAATAGATTGGAGGCCAAAATTAACGATTTTTGTTTCTGCGATAGCATCTTTGGAAGTTACGATAAAGTCGTCTTCTAACTCTGAAAAATCGTATTCGTCGCCGTCATCGCTGCCATCTTCGATCATCAAAACTGCAGGATATTCTATGTTGGCAAGCTTATCTGTAATATTAAAACTGCCGTTGGTATTAAGTGAGATCTTAAAAAATTCGTTTTCTGCAGCAGAAACTAGTCTAGAAGCTGTTTGAGCAACGGCTCCATCTTTTTCTTTGATGAGGAATGTTTTATATCCCATAGCAGGAATGACATCTACGAAATTTAGATAGTATCGAACAAATGGATCGTAGTCGCCATAATGAACGATTTGTCTGTCGATAAGCCCGGCATCTACAATTTCAGTTTTGGTTACAGTAAAATCGTAGCTCTTGCCATTTTCGTCTACTAAGTCAAAGTTTTTCATCTTAGTTATGATTTGCGCATCGACTAAATTGTCTCGCTCATAAGGAAGAAGGTTGAATACGGTAAGCTTATCTAAAGTAATTTCTTGACTGATAGCATCAGTGATTTTGCGCTTATAAAATTTAATTAGCTCATCTGTTTTATCTTCCGCCAAAAAGAAGCGGTCGGCAATCTGTTGGTGTACTTTGTCGCTGCAGCAGCAACCGATAGAATCATGAGCATGATTTTTCATAATGTCTTTCCAAATATTTTCTACAAGACCATGTTCGTATGAGAAACCAAGTTTGTGAGCAATGCTAGCAAGAGGCTCGAGGATGTTGGTAATCTTATTTTCGATGCGAGTATTATCGCTTTTTAAGTCGGCTCTGGTAGAGAAGATGCTACGATGGACGCGCATGTATTTTCCATCTAGCAACTCGCCTTTTATAGTATCAAGATCTGGAACTTTTTCGAGTTCATCAAAGATCTTTTCGTATCTGCTTAAGAAAAAAGTTTTATCTGGGTAAATTTCTTTGAGAGTATCCATAATTTGGTAAATATTTTGTTGAATAGGCATTTGGTCGTGACCATTTGGCAGGGCAATTTCATCGTTTACCGCACCATGTTCGAGAACAGGCATATACTTGCTCATTCGCTTTGCGAGAGCTTCTTTTTCTGCAGGGAGATATTTGCCTATAGCATATCCGAGTGGAAGAAGATGAACTAAAACTTTGCCACCCTCGTTGCCTTCCCAGAAAAAGTTTTGCTTATTGGTGCCATGACGCTCGCTACTACCGCGCCAAAAAATAGATCGAGTGATTCCGAAGCCGTTTAAAATTTGAGGCATCTTTTCGCTTTGCCCAAAAGAGTCTGGGAGATATCCGATCATCATGGGCTCGCCGAATTTGCGAGAATCTTTAAGGCCATACAAAAGGTTGCGAACTATAGATTCACCGCCAACAACCATTTCGTCGGTTTGAGTGTACCAAGGACCTACGATTAATTTTCCTTGCTGTACTAATTTGCGAACTCGTTCTAAATTTTCGGGCTTTACATCAAAGTAATCTTCCAAAATAGCAGTTTGACCATCTAACATATAGTATAAATAGTTTTCATCAGTCTCCAATCGTTCTAAAATTTCGTCCATATTGTTAACTAATAAAATTCGTGATTCTTCTGTGGTAAAATACCACTCTCTATCCCAATGCATATGTGGAATAACGTGTACATGTTTTGCCATAGCAAAGCACCTTCCTAATGTTGTTATTTTTGTACCTCCAGCAGAGCGAGTGTCTGGGAGGTATGTATTGCCCCTCTATATTGCAGAGGGGTTAATGGAAATATTAGGCTTTTCCGCGTGCTCTATCTCGTCTCATAAGAGGAACAAGAATAGCGGTGGACACAATCGCACCGACAATAGCCGCGCCTAGCCAAATTGCAGCTCCGAGCGTTGGAGATATACCGGTAGTAGAATAATCAAGAAGGAACATAGAGAAAATTCCAGCTCCCGGAACATTTAGACCTACATTTGCAAATGCAACGATAGCGCCACATACTGCAGAACCAGTACAAAGCGATGTCATAACTTGAAGAGGATGCTTCATCATAAATGGAATGGCACCTTCTGTAATACCTCCTAGTGCGAGTAGCCAAGTAGTTCTACCGGCCTCCAACTCTTCGGTGGTGTATGATTCTTTTTCGATTAAAGTAGTCATTGTAATAGCAAATCCAGAAACCATCTTAACAGATGCGAAGATAGCGTAAGGAACTAGAACGCCCTCTTGCATAACGCTAACACAAAATGCATAAGCAGCTTTATTTACTGGGCCACCAAGGTCAAACGAAGTCATGATTCCGATTACAATACCTAAAATAATAACGTTGGTGCCTTGAAGATCTCTAAGGAAATCTGTAAGCTTTAGATTTATGAAAGCAACAGGTTCTCCGATAACAAAGAACATTATAATGCCAATCCATATTACGCTTACTACGGGGTAGATAAAGAAGCTGATAAATCCTGAAAACGGACCTTTTGCTGGAATGATCTTTTTCATATATCGAACACTATAACCAGCAATCAAACCGCCTAGCATACCAGCCAAGAATCCGCCGCCAACTAGGTTTGCAGCAAATCCGGCAGCGAAACCAGAAACTAATGCAGGCTTTTCACCAATTGCAAATGCCATGTATGCAGCCATAACAGGAACTAAGAGAGTGCCTAGCAGTCCGCCAGAAAGTTGTCTAAATGAATTGAGCCAGTGCCCCGCGGTGTTATATTCTTCCACAAGATTAAATTGTTGGCTAATAAGTACAGCGAAAGCCAAAATCATACCGCCTGCAACAACAAAAGGAACCATGTGAGAGATACCGGTCATTACAGCCTGTTTAATCTCTTCTCCAAGACCTAATTTTTGAGGAGATTGAGTGGACGCATCAAAAGAACCTTTTTCGTGAGTCTCGGCCTTTTTTAATGCGCGATTGATAATGGACTTTGCATCTTTTAGCGGTTCTGCAACAGAAGTTTGGGTAATTGGCAAATGGTTGAAGCGTTCGATATTTTTTACAGCAACACCTACAGAGAATATCGCCGCATCAGCTTCTTGTAATTGTTCTGTAGTAAGTCTGCCTTCTATTCCGTTAGCACCTTGTTTTTCAACGTAAACTTTAACACCCAACTCTTTTCCGGCTTTTTCGAGAGCTTGGGCCGCCATATATGTATGAGCAATCCCAGCAGGGCAAGCAGTAACAGCAACAATAGACTTGGTGTATTCGATGTGTTGTTCTTCTTGTGTATTTTCGCTATCAAGATTGTTGTAAAGTTCTGATACAGTCTTAGAACTAAATAATTTGGTAGCATAATCCTCGTCGCTCATTCGTTCCATTAAGGTTGCTAGCAAGTCTAGATGAGTACTACCCCCTTCGCTTTTTGGGATCGCTAACATCACGATATGCTGAACTTCATTATCCTCGTCGATGCTTTCCCAATCGCTAACGATTCCTTCGGTGGTCATAATAACAAAAGCCGCTTCCGCAACGCAGTCAGCTTTTCCATGAGGGATAGCCAAACCGTTTTCGATACCGGTTTCTGATATTGCTTCGCGGTCATAAATAGCCGCAGTAAAGTCCTCGATCGATGTAATTTTACCGTTATCAAATAATGCTTTAACCATCGCATCGATTACTTCTGATTTTGTAGAATAAGGCATGTTCAAAAAGATCATGCTCTCATTGGTTAATCTAGATAATTCCATATTATATATTCCTCCACTCTATTAATTAATTGTAGAACCAACTTTTATAAGACCCAATGTACGCCTAAGGGCCATAGCGTATAGCTCGGCAGCGTTATCTAGCGCATACGAAAGGGGCATTATCGAATTTATGGTAGGTACAATGGCCGAAATGCCAAAATTTAACATCTCTTCTGCTCGTTCTCCCATGCCTCCTACGATAGCAACGCAAGGAATCCCCAGTTCTGTACAGACACCTGCAACGCCGCTAGGAACTTTTCCAAAAGCACTTTGGTGGTCCATCTGACCTTCTCCGGTAATGACTAAGTCGGCGCCAGAGATTTTATCTTTAAAATTTACGATATCTAGCACGGTCGCAATCCCAGAACACATGTTCGCATCGACAAATAATTTTAATGCGGCACCTAGTCCACCAGCAGCTCCGGCGCCACTTTCGTAACGTACAACTTTTCCAACAGCCGCTTCGGCAATGTCGATATAATGAGTCATCCCAGCTTCTAAAAATTTACGAGCATCGGGATCTGCGCCCTTTTGTTTGCCAAATACATGTGTCGCACCCGAGTCTCCTAAAAGAGGGTTGGTTACATCACACATAACAGTTATATTTGCTGCCAGTACTAAGGGATTTATATGTGTTGCGTCTATAGTGGCAATTTGTGCGAAGTTTTGTGGAAACGGTTCAATGATATTACCGTCCACATCAAAAAATTCCACACCGATAGCGGCAGCGAAGCCAAGACCACCATCATTAGTGGCGCTTCCACCAATGCCGATGTATATATCGGTAACACCATTTTCTAAAGCATGCAAAATCATTTGCCCGGTTCCGAACGTGCTTTGTTTTAGAACATCGCGTTCAGCATCAGACACAAGAGTAATTCCAGATGCCGCAGACATTTCCATTATTGCCGAGTTGCCAAATCTACCATAGCTAGCCATGATGTTGTGGTGCAAAGGATTTTTTACTTCGCATTCGATTAATTCGCCACCCATTGCGTCTATCAAAGCATCAACGGTTCCTTCGCCGCCGTCTGCCATAGGAATTTTGATGATATCACACGCATCAAAAATTTCATTTGCAACCTTCGCACCGATTTCACATATCTCACTTGCGTCCAAAGAACCTTTAAATGAATCAGATGCAAATACTATTTTCAAAATTATCACCTCCAAGTTTAAATCTCAATTTAGTTTGACCTAAATTAATACTATATATACAACATTAATATTAAATATGTAATACAAATGCTATAGATGTAAAATGTGTAAAAATTTTACATGAATATTATAGGAAAAAGATGCTGCACTGTCAATATGCAATTTTATCCATTATTGCAAAATGCTTATAATTTGGTAGATTTTACGTATCATAAAGAAGAGGCGATAATATGAAAATAAAAAAATCAACAAAGCCTAATGAGTCGCGAATGCGCTGGGAAAAATCAACAAAAATTAAATTATGGCTCTTGCTTTTAGTACCTATTTCGATGATATGTTTACATGCATATGCGGACAATCCGATATGGTGGGAAAAATTTTATTCGTTAAAGATTAATAAAATAACGATAGAATTTTTGAGTAGTAGCTTTGGAATATTACCGTTTTCGGTTTTTGAAGTGTTGGTGTTTTTGCTAGCGATATCTTTAATATGGTATGTATTAGTAACGATATATAACTTGATTCGACATTTTAGGTATTTCTATATAGTGTTAGGAAGATTTGTTCTAAATATAGTATTGATAGCGGCACTGCTGTTCTCGAGCTTTGAGCTGCTATGGGGACTTAACTACAAGCGGCCGCAGTTTGGCTTGGGTCATGGGCTGGTAATAGGCGAATATACTACAGAACAATTGGGAGCACTATACGTTCATTTACTTAAACGTGCAGAAACAGTGAGAGAGTTTTTAGATGAAGACGAGAACGGTATTGCGCAAATGTATGGTGACTATCAGAATATTTTTACTAGAGCGCCGTTGGGGTTTGTGGCATTGGAGTCGGTGTTTGAAGAGCTTGGAGGAGACTATGGTCAAGCCAAGCCGATAGCTGTTTCAGATCTATTAAATTACGCATCGGTAACAGGAATCTATTCGCCATTTACTGGTGAACCAAATGTAAACGTGGCGATTCCCGCGATCTATATTCCGTCAACTACGTGTCACGAAATGGGGCACCAACGAGGATTTGGTTTCGAAGATCAATGCAACTTCATTGCCTTTATCACTTGCGAAAGACATCCACATGCAGATTTTCAATATTCAGGATATCTGCTGGCAATAGCATATACTAGTAATGCGATCGCTAAGGCAGACTTTGGGCAACTGAGAAGCCTCAATCAACAAATGTCAGATGGTGTAAGGCGAGATTTGGATTATGGTAATGCTTTTTGGGATCAGTATCAAGGAGATATAGAGGAAATGGCAGATTCTGTAAACAACACCTTCTTAAAGTCGAACGGAGTTCACTCGGGGACAGCAAACTACGGAAAAGTTGTTGAGTTGTTATTAGCATATTACGCCAAATATTTTGCTTAAGGAGACAATATTATGAAAACAGTTGATAAAATAAGCATGTTAGATCAGGTAGCCCTAGATAGTTTAGTGGCTCCAAATCTATATGGAAATAATTCAGAACCGCTGTATCCATATAACGAAAGTCTGAATGAAGTGTTTTTAGATCTGGCAGCAGATGCGGATTTAAACCCAGTTTTTCCGGCTGAGCTTAATGATCAGTTTGCACGTGACTATTTGAGTGATTTGTAAGAAGCACCAGGTGGAGAGTGATCGCTTTCCACTTTTTTTGTGGAGGAAACTATGGGGAAAATTTTAATAGTAGAATACGACACATTATTGAGCGAGGAAATTGTTGTGGCGTTAGCTGGAAGCGGGGTCCATCAAGCCGTAACAGTAGCAGAAGCAAGAGAAATTTTGAAAAATGTAGATATACACGTATTGTTGCTGGGCTTTGCAAATAAAATGGGGATAAATTTTTTGAAGGAAGTCAAAAAGAATAGCACTATTAATGTTATTATATTGGCCGAAGATAATGCGGAGTATGACGAAATTTCGGCATTAGAGCGTGGAGCAGATGACTATATAGTAAAGCCATTTAAGGTAGATCTGCTACGGGCCGTGGTAAATAGCGAGCTAAAAAAAGTGGCAAAGAAGAAGTTTCGATATGACTTTGCAAAGAAAAATTTTTACCTGGATAACAAGCGGTTGGTTTTGACAATAGTAGAACATAAGATGTTGAGGTTATTATTAGAACACAAAGGAGAGGATGTCGCGCGGGATGTGATCGAAAGGACAGTGTGGGGGGCAGCGCAAGTGAGCAATAAACTTTTAGCCAATAATATCGCAAAGCTGCGAAGCAAATTGGGCGAGGCCGATCGCATTAAAATTGTTGAAGGCGGATATAAGTGGGCAAGTTAAGTATTTGGGAACAATACTGCAGAATACGCGTCTAAAGTTGTATTATATCTTAGAGGAGTGAATTTTATGAAAAAAGCAATTGTATTATGGGGAGTTTTAGCTATGCTAGCACCTTCGGTATATGCTGAAAATACTGAAAAAGAAGAGATTATCAAAATCGAGATTCAAGTAGAAGAGGAAAACACTATGCCAGAATCAGAAAAGATGACCAAAAGTGAAATCGCGGCTCAGAGTACAGCAGCAATAGCAAACCTAGGCGCCAGCATTCTCAAAACGGTTGATGATAACGAAAATTTATCCATATCACCATTGTCGATAGCATATGCCTTGGGTATGACAGCCAACGGAGCTGCCGCAGATACGCGAACTCAAATGGAAACTGTAATGGGAACTGATGTTGAAACCTTAAATGAGTTCTTGCAAGACTATGGAGCAACATTGCAAGAGACGCTTAGCATTGCAAACTCAATATGGTTTAATGATGCGGAGCATGTGCATATAGAAGATTCATTTTTAAAAACTAGCGAAACCATTTATTCGGCGGGAGTTTATCAGCTACCTTTCTTAAAGTCCACTTATTTGCTAGTAAATGATTGGATTGCGGAACACACGATGGGGCTTATTGAAAATATGATTAAGAAGCCGTTTGAGCCAGATACTGTGATGTGCTTGGTCAATGCGTTGGCGTTTGAAGGTAAATGGAGAGAGCCATATTCGGAATATTCTATTGCGGAGGACACGTTTACCACTTCTGCAGGAGAAGTTCAAAATGTAGAGTTTATGTCTAGTAGCGAAAACTTTTATATAAAATTAGATAATGCTATTGGATTTAAAAAATATTACGAAGACTTTAAATATTCATTTGTCGCATTGCTTCCAAACGAGAGCTTAGATGGGTTTATTGCAAGTATGGATATGCCTGCAGTGCTTGAAGCTGTGAAGAATCCGGTGCGCACATCTGTCAATACAAAAATGCCAAAATTTGCCTTCGATTATGATGTGGAACTGCGAGATATATTGATGTCGTTGGGAATGCCGTTAGCCTTTGATCGAGACTATGCGGACTTTAGTTTGATGGGGACGTCGGATGTGGGCAAATTGTATATAGGAGATGTGTTGCATAATACAACTATTGATGTGGATGAGAACGGCACAGTTGCTAGTGCGGCCACAGTTGTAATGATAATGAACGCGATGTCGATGCCTGTAGAAATTAAAGAAGTGTATCTAGATAGGCCATTCTTCTTTATGATTATGGATGAACAAACTAATTTGCCATTGTTTATGGGTGCGGTAAATAATATTAAATAAAGTATGTATGAGCTCCCCAAGTTGTAAGAGGGAGCTTTTGTTTGTTACTGGTCTTTGAATTGTTCTGCAACTTCGACAAGTCTTTCAGGAATATCAATTTGCTGCGGACACAAGGATACGCATTGTTGGCATTGGATGCAGTTATCAGCGCGCCCCTCTTCTGAAATTGCTTTATAATTGGCACGTCCGAAAATCTTGGCTGTGTTATATTTTTCAAAGCAAGTAGGAATCTGTACACCCACTGGGCAAGGTAGGCAATATTGACAAGCAGTACATGGAATACTTTTCAAGTTATCTAGTATGTCTATTGCTCTGTCCAGAGTGTTTTGATCGGAAGTTGATAGCGATGCGGAGTCTTCGGTTGCAAAAGTTTTTAGATTATCTTCGAGTTGTTCCATTGTGGACATTCCGCTCAAGATTAACTTAACATTAGGGAGATTGGCAACGAATCTAAAGGCCCAATTTGCATTGGATAAATTAGGATCTTTGGCGTGTAAAATCTCTTGAACTTCTGGTGCCGGATTCGCTAACATACCGCCGCGCACAGGTTCCATAACAACTATTGGAGTATTGGCTTTGGTTGCTATATCATAGAATTTCTTAGCATTGAATTTGTTCCAGTCAGCATAGTTGATTTGAAGTTGGCAGAATGCGAAATCGTAGAGACCTAGCATTTCTTGTAGACAATCGGTATCCCCATGAAATGAAAAGCATACGTGTCTGATTTTGCCCTCTGACTTTTTTTGATCTACCCAATCTAGTAATTTTAAATTTTTGATTTTTTCAACTTTGTTTTTTTCAACAGCATGAAATAAATAGTAATCGATATAGTCTGTTTGAAGCCTTTCTAAATGTTCGTTAAAAATTTTCTCGCAATCTTCTACTGTTTCGGCTTGCCACAGCGGCAGTTTCGTTGCCAAAAAATAGCTCTCGCGAGGATACTTTTTGAGGGCTTCCCCCAAAAATACTTCGGATTTTCCGCCATGATAAACATAAGCAGTGTCAAAATAATTTATGCCATTCTCATAAGCAGTATCAACCATTTTTTGACTAAGTTCATAGTCTATAACCTCGTCTTCACCCACTTTTTTTGTGGGCATTCGCATAATTCCAAAGCCTAATAATGAATGGTCTCTATCACCGTCATTAAAATTTCGATAAATCATAAATTGCCTCCTAATAGTTACTGTTTAGTTACTTAGTATAGAGCTTGTGCCTACTTTACAAGCAACTAAATCCAGATTATTATATATAACTGAATTAAATCTGTCAACATTCGAATAATTTTATATGGAGGAGATAAGTATGAAAAAAATTATTGCACGTATATTTTTAGGAGGAATTTTAATTGTTGGGTTTACAGCATGTTCGGGAGAGGCTGCAGATGAGAATGTCTTAAGAGTGGGAGTGGACTTGAAATTTCCACCATTTTCCTATTTAGACGCAGACGGAAATCCTGCAGGGTTTGAGATTGATGTTGCAGAAGCGTTTGGAGAATTTATCGAAAAAGACGTCGAGATCGTAAATACAGATTTTAGCTTACTATTGCCTGCGTTAGAAACAGGAGATGTAGATATTTTGATCGCAGATATGGGCAAAAGCGAGGAGCGCGCAAAGAAGGCAGATTTTTCTGATCCATATAGATATACATATAGATTAGGCGTGATCAATAAAGACTTTGCACAAGAGCATGGAATAACTAATTCTACACCAGAGTCTGAAATCTTTGCCATAGAGGGCGCAAAGTTTGTGGGCTTGGCAGGTACAAAGGGCGTATCCTATCCACAAAGTATGGGGGCAGATGTAACGGAGGTAACTGAAATTGGAATAGCTTTAATAGAAATATCGAATGGGCAAAGTGATGTGCTATTAACTTCGAATGAGGCATTTGCATTTCAAGCTGCAGATCCGGAAAATAGAGTTGTCTATACAGGATCTAACTATCAAGAGGGTTCAAGCTTTGTGGTACGATTAGGTGATAAGCAACTGCTAGATCAGGCAAATGAATTTATTGCATCTATGTATGAGGAAGGCGGATTGTACGATCAGTTAGCGCCAAAGTATGACCCGATTATTGCTGAATTTTTGCTAAATCCTGAGCTGGGGCTAAATTTTATTGTAGATCCAATAGAATAATATTTTTTAAAGTTACTTTTAGGTTACTTAGTATATAGTTTGTGCCTACTTTACAAGTAATATGATTCATAATATTATGATATACATATTTAGGATTAAGCAATCAAAATTATATATAAAGGAGATAAATATGAAAAAATTTATAACACGTGTATTATTTGGAGGAATTTTAGTTGCTGGGCTAACAGCATGCGGAGGAGTAGAAGAGTCTGATGATATCCTAAGAGTTGGAGTAGACTTAAAGTTTCCACCATTTTCGTATGTAGATGACAACGGAGATCCTGCTGGGTTTGAGATCGATGTGGCAGAGGCATTTGGAGAGTTTATTGGCAAAGAAGTAGAAATAGTGAACACAGACTTTGGCTTGCTATTGCCTGCATTAGAAACAGGAGACGTAGACATTTTGATTGCAGATATGGGCAAAACTGACGAGCGTGCGCAGAAGGCAGATTTTTCCGATCCGTATAGATATACATATACGCTAGCATTAGTGAATAAAGATTTTGCGCAAGAGAATGAGATAACTAATGATATGCCAGAAGACGAGTTTTTTTCTATAGAAGGGGCAAAGTTTATAGGTTTGGCAGGAACGAAAGGAGTATATTACCCTCAAGGTAAGGGTGTCGCGGTAACAGAAGTGACAGAAATTGGACCAGGGTTAATAGAAGTATCAAACGGTCAAAGCGATATTTTAATCGCATCTAACGAGGTGTTCTCATTCCAAGCTGCAGATCCAGAAAATACAGTGGTCTATTCGGGCATCAAAAATCAAGATGCTTCAAACTTTGCGGTACGATTGGGAGATACCGAAATGCTAGATCTTGCAAATAAATTTATTGCATCTATGTACGAAGAAGATGGATTATACGATCAATTAGCGCCTAAGTATGACCCAATCGTTGCTGAGTTTCTGAAAAATCCTGAGCTTGGACTTGACTTTATTGTAAATCCTGTAAAATAAGGCTATAAATTTTAATGTGATTTGGTAATTTCTTTGGCCATATATTTATCTACTTTTAGTATATGGTTTGTGAGCCAATCAATTAAAAATACTAAAATTTCACGAATTACGTCATCATCTTGTTGGATGTCTAATTTGTGAAGTATACCTTCGATTGATTCAATAAATTCATCATGCAAAACTTTGTGAGAAAGCAATTTAGAATAGTTAGCTTGCATCATTAATTTTTCTTCGGTTTGAAAGTGAAATAATGTATAATTTTTTAACTTAGTTAATACTGTAAGAATTTGATCATGTTTATCATCCATATTTTGATTTAGTAATGCTGCAGAATCGCGAGCAATATCAAATAGTATCTTATGTTGATTATCTATTGCAATAATGTCAACGTTATAACTTTCTGACCAATTAACCATAGTTTTTCAACCCCTTTTCAAAGTTTAAAATCTAGTTAATTTTATAGCACTGAATTAAAAATGTCAAGATTATTTTATAGATTGATAAATAGATAGGAGAATATATGAATAAAAAAAAAATACGATTGCAATATGGAGTGGTGATATTCTCTTTTGTAACTATAATATTTTTGGCAATAAGGTTTACGATTGCCAATCCGAAATATGAATTGATTTTAACCAACCACAAATTGTTGACAGAAGCGTTTTTTAATACAATTTTATTGAGTCTTGTTACGTTGGCTGGAGCTCTTATATTGGGCTTTGTGTTATTTGCTATGATGCGATCAAAAATTACGTATGTAAAAGCAATAGCAGAAGTTTTTAGCGAGATAATAATGGGAACCCCATTGCTGGTGATGATATTTTTGGTGGTGTATCCGTTTGGGCAATTGGTAGGTAGTGACAACAAACTGCTATTGGGTGTAATTGCAATGATACTGTATAACAGCCCGTATGTGGCTAATGCATATGAAAGCACGGCGGCGGTGGTGACAGATGAGCAATATATTGTGATGGATTTATATAATTTTAAGTGGTACGATAGATATCGATATGTAATTATTCCGCAAATGATCCGTCCGTTTATACCGTCATTAATTAACAATTTGTCTAGTGTAATAAAAGGTTCGGCATTGCTTAATATTATTTCTATTCCAGAGATTACATATATGACGACAGTAATATCAAGCAGAAACTATGCGTTTATTGAAGGGTACTATGTTATGTGGCTGCTGTATCTAATAGTGACGATACCGCTATCACTGATTGCAAAAATTATAGCAAGGAAGGTGTCGCAATGAACATAAAGATTAATAACTTAACAAAGGTTTATGGTGTAAATACTATACTTGATGATATAAATCTAGATATTTCTGAAATAAACTCGATAGGAATAATTGGAGAATCTGGTTGCGGCAAATCCACATTACTGCGACTATTGAGCGGAATTGAAGAGCCAGAAAAAGGTAGTATAATGATCAACAACGTATCGCCTATTAGCCAGAAAATGGAGTTTCAACAAAAAATAGGAGTGGTCTTTCAGAAGCATAATCTGTTTCCGCATTTGTCGGTCCATGATAATATTGCGCTTATACTTCATAAGATTCAGAAGATGGATAAGAAGAGTGCAGATGTTAAGATTGCATCGTTATTAAAGCAATTGAAAATCACTAATGAAGCCAAAAAAAAACCTAGCGAAATTTCTGGTGGGCAAGCACAAAGAGCATCGATAGCGAGAGCGTTATCAACAAATCCTTCACTTATATTTTTGGATGAGCCTACAGCGGCGCTAGATCCGCTTATGACCAACGAAGTGTTAAAGGCCATTACAGAACTCAAGAAAGATGGACGTCATTTTATATTTGTAACGCATGAAATGGAGTTTCTTAAAGACTTTGCAGATTACTTTATATTTCTAAAAAATGGAAAAATAATTGAGCAAGGGCACAGGGCTTGTTTGGATGCGCCGACTACGCTAGAATTGAGGGAATTTCTGAAAATATACTGATAATAAGGAGAATGGATTATGAGATTGCAAGAGATATATGAAAAATTTGACAAGATAGGGTGTCTAACATTTGCAACGGTGGACGAAGACGGCTATCCAGAAACAAGAATTGCGCATCTTAGAGGATACGATGAGCAAGGAATCTATTTTATGACGATGTATACAAAGCCATTTTATAAACAATTAAAAGCCACAGGAAAATTATCGATTTGCGGGCTTGCGGCACAGAGTAAAGTTGAAGAGTTAGAAGACGGTTCGCCAGTATTTGATCCAGGATATTTTGCTAGATTGACAGGCGATGTAATAGAAGTAAGTGCAGAAGCGATAAAAGTAAAAGCGCAGCAGAACAAAATGTTTGAGTTTAGTGTCGCGGATCACGAAAAATATCCGACAATGGTAAACTTTTGTATTATGAAATTTAGAGGAGAAATCTTCAACTATGATTTTGAAAAAGTTGTAATGGATCATAAAGTGTTAAGAACACGATTTGCGTACAATGGATTCGATGTTATAGAAGCAGGACTGAGCATCGGTAGCGGTTGCATCAGCTGCGGCAAATGTAAAAGAGAATGTAGCTTCGATGCCATATACCAAGATGAGAGACAATATAAAATCGATGGCAGCCGTTGCGATGAGTGTGGCAGTTGCTTTTTGGTATGTCCAGCAAACGCCATTACTCACAAAGGCTGTTAAAGATTGATATTAGAAGATGGCATCTAGAGTTGGAATGGATTGGGCAGCGCCCTTGGTTGTAATAGCAATTGACGCGGCTTTGGCAGCAATTTCAAGAGCAGCTTGCGCACTGTCCTTTCTAGCTATAGATGCTACAAAATATCCTAAAAATGTATCTCCAGCGGCAGTTGTATCAACAACGTCTACTGCAAATATATCTTGTTCATATTCAGTATTCTGGTATTTGTATTTAGATCCCTGGGCACCTAATGTTAACACGATATGTGCATTTGGTAACATGTTTGATAGTCTATTTAATAAATTTGAATCGTCTTCGGTGGACAATATCTTCATCGCTTCTAGTTGATTTAAAATCAAGTAATCTACATATTTAAGAGGTAACTGACATATCGAATCATCAATAGGTGAAGGATTAAATACAATTTTCATTTTCTTCTGATGCGCCAATTGCATTATATAAGCAAGATTGTTGATTTCATTTTGAATTACCAAAATATCGCCGAGTCCAAAATGCTGAAATACATCTTCAACTTTATAATTTGAAATACATTTATTGGATCCTGCGTGTACAACTATACAATTTTCACCTTGTTTATTAAGCTGAATTATAGCATGTCCGTCTGGAATATTAAGTTGCGAAATTAAATCTACGTTTACATTTGCTGCAGTCAATGCATCTAGTAGTATAGCGCCCTTTGCACCTATTATGCCCGCATGATAGACATCGGCACCTGCGCGACTTAATGCAATAGACTGATTCAAACCTTTGCCACCGCAAAATATTTCCAATTGAGTTGAGTTAATCGTTTCTCCGGGTTTAGTAAAGTCATCTACAGAATAAACATAATCAATATTAAGAGAACCAAAATTTAAAATTCGTGCCATCGCTTTTTCCTTTCTATTCTATATATCAAGTTTGGCAATTCTAGCGCTAACTTCTACTAGCAATTGCTTATATTTGGCTTTTTTTAGCTTCTCCTCTTCTATAAGAGATGGGGGTGCCTTCTTGATAAATCCGGCATTGTCAAGCTTCTTATCAACACGAGCGATTTCGCTTTCATATTTATATTGCTCTTTAGTTAGCCGCTCGATTTCTTTTCTTATATCTACCAATTCGCTAAGCGGAATATATATCGTCGCTCCAAGCACTATCACAGAAACAGCATCTTTTTCGATACTTGCAGTGTCCGCTTTTACTAGTACTTCGGCGGCAAATGCCAATGTTTTAAACACGATAGCTCCGTTGGTAAATATAGATCTAACTGCCGCATCATCGGAAACTACATATATTTTTGCCTTTTTAGACGGAGGAACGTTCATTTCTGTACGTAAATTTCTCACCTGTCTAACAGCATTCTTGATAGTTTCGATTTCATTTTCTTCATCGACAAAGCTACGGTTGGCAATAAAGGTAGGCCAAGAAGAGATCATTATACTATTCTCAGTATTTTGAAGCCCCATAAATATTTCTTCTGTCACAAATGGTATAAATGGGTGCAACATTTTGAGAATATCGATCATTACAGTTTTAAGCGTATACAAAGCTGCGGGTCTTGTGAGATCATCGTTGTCGTATAGCCTCGGTTTAACCATTTCTATATACCAATCGCAAAACTCTTCCCAAGCAAAATCATAAACTTTGCCAACTGCCATTCCCAATTCGTATTTATCCAAATTTTCGGTCACAATTGTGGTTAAATTATTTGCTTTGGATAAAATCCATTTGTCTGTGGTAGTAAGATTTTTGGGCATAGTACAGAGATCGATATCTTCATTTTCGCAATTCATGAGAATAAATCTTGTAGCATTCCAAAGTTTGTTTAAGAAATTTCTGTTGCCTTCCACTCTCTCAAAGTAGAATCTCATATCGTTTCCAGGTGCGTTTCCTGTTACTAACGTTAGCCTTAATGCATCGGCGCCGTATTGTTTAATTACATCTAGCGGATCAATTCCATTGCCAAGAGATTTGCTCATTTTGCGACCTTCGCTATCACGAATTAACCCATGGATTAATACGTCTTTAAACGGAACTTCTCCCATTTGTTCTATTCCAGAAAATACCATTCTAACTACCCAGAAGAATATTATATCGTATCCAGTAACCAACACGCTTGTAGGATAGAAATGCGCAAGTTCTGCAGTTGTTTCGGGCCAGCCTAAAGTTGAAAATGGCCATAATGCAGAGCTAAACCAGGTGTCGAGTGTGTCTTTATCTTGTACAAATTCAGTGTGTCCACATTTGCATTGGCTAGGCTTTGTGCTAGAGACAATAACCTCGCCACATTTTTGGCAATAGTAAGCCGGGATTCTATGTCCCCACCATAATTGTCTGGAGATGCACCAGTCGCGAATATTTTCTAGCCATCGCAAATATGTCTTGCCAAATCTCTCGGGAACAAAATTGAGCTCTCCAGATTTTAGCGCCTCTATTGCGGGCTCTGCCATGTCTTTCATTTTTACAAACCATTGCTCTTTTATCATGGGTTCGATTACGCAATTGCATCTGTCGTGGATGCCTACGTTATGAACATGTGGTTCGATTTTGTCTAGCTGCCCTATTTTCTGTAGCGCATCGAGTATTGCTGTGCGTGCCTGAGCCAATGTCATTCCTACAAATTGAGCAGCATTTTCATTCATAGTCCCGTCATCGTTTATAACGCATATTTCTGCTAAGCCATGGCGCTGACCTACTTCGAAGTCATTAGGGTCATGATACGGAGTGATCTTAACAACTCCAGTTCCAAACTCCATATCTACGTATTCGTCGGCTATTACTGGAATTTCACGATTTACAAACGGTACCAAAACGGTTTTTCCAACCAGATGCGCATAGCGTTTGTCATTTGGATTAACGGCAATTGCTGTATCGCCTAACAAAGTTTCGGGTCTGGTGGTGGCGAAGCGTATTACTTCATCAGAGCCCACGATTTTATAGTTGAGGTGATAGAAATTGCCCTCTCTTTCTTCGTGAATAACCTCCGCATCAGAAATACTCGTCTTGCATACCGGGCACCAGTTTATGATTCGAGAGCCTTTATAGATGTAGCCTTTTTCGTATAATTTGATAAACACTGCCTCTACTGCAGCAGAAAGCCCAGCATCCATTGTAAAGCGTTCTCTATCCCAATCACAAGAAGAGCCCAGCTTTCGCAGCTGCTGCGTGATCAGCCCGCCGTATTCATCTTTCCATTGCCAAGCACGTTTTAGAAATTCATCGCGGCCGAGGTCGTTTTTGTCGATGCCTTCTTCTTTGAGTTTGTTTACGATTTTAACTTCTGTGGCAATACTAGCATGGTCAGTTCCGGGCATCCAGAGCGTATTATATCCTTGCATTCTCTTATATCTGGTCAAAATATCTTGCAAAGTGTTATCTAGAGCATGCCCCATATGCAGCTGCCCTGTAATATTTGGTGGAGGCATCATAATTGTAAACGGCTTTTTCGATTTATCTACTTCTTGATGAAAATATCCCAGATTCTCCCATTTTTTATAAAGTCTTTCCTCTACTAAAGAGGGGTCATACGTTTTTTCTAGCATAATAATTTCCCTTCTAAATTTATCTTAGGTACGAGAATAACCCGTACCAGTATTTTATATAAGCAAGAACAAAAATCCAATCGCCACCATAACAAATCCTGATAGTCGAACTGACAAAATTGCTCCACTAACCAATAATAAAAAGTCAGATCTATCTTTATCATCAATTTTAACTTTGCCTATAACAATTCGCTTAGCGCAGCAAAGTAGCATCAGACCTATTATGAACAACAAAAATCCTATTGGTTCGATAGTAATTCGCCTCCCCCCTCGTCATAATGTGTAAAATACAATTTATTCTAGTTCAAAGTTGCAGTTTTGTCAATGCCTTACCATTCGCCCAAAGAATTATCATCTTGTGAACATACGGTTGGATTTCGCCAATTGCCATCATAAATATGGTTTTGGAGCAGGTGCTCATCGATTTCAAATCCCAGGCCAGGTCTTGTTGGAACATCGATATATCCATCGTTAATTTCAAACGGCTCCTTAAATAGTCCGACTCCCAGATCCAATTTATCAGGCAAGGTTGGGTGCTCCTGCGCTGTAAAATTTTCTATACATGTATCGATTTGCAAACTGGCTGCTAATGCCACAGGGCCCAACGGATTATGCGGTGCTACGTTTATATAGTAATTCGCGGCCATCGCAGCAATTTTAAATGTCTGAAGGATTCCGCCACAATGACATAGATCGGGTTGTACAATATTTATCGCTTGTTTTTCAATTAACTCTCTAAATCCAAATGTGGTAAAAATTCTTTCTCCCGCAGCAATGGGAATTGTCGTCTTATCCGCAACTTTAACTAGCGCATCTACATTTTCTGGAAGCACCGGCTCTTCTATAAACATAGGATGAAACGGCTCGAGTTCTCGGCATAACACTGGCGCCATAGCAGGAGAAATTCTGCCGTGGAAGTCGATCGCGATGTCTAGATCATCTCCGGCAACTTCACGAACGTACGAGAATGTTCGAATGTAATCTTTCACCATTTTCATAGAATCGATATGTCGTACAGGCACAAACATTCCCATCTTTACAGATTTAAAACCTTGCTCTTTGCGTCGAGCGACCCACTGATCAATCTGATCTTTTTGAGGATGATCTATATTTGGCAGAAGGTGAGCGTACATCCTGATTTTATCGCGACATTTGCCACCCAATAATTGCCATACAGGCACTCCCAAAAACTTTCCCTTAATATCCCAGAGCGCTTGCTCGATTCCGCTAATGGCGCTGCATATCACGGCACCTCCTCGATAAAAGCCGCGTCTATACATAACGTTATAGAGATGCTCAATGTTCATAGGATCTTCGCCTAGCAAATACTCCTTGAAAACTCGAATGGCTTCGCCAACAACTGTAGCTCGTCCTTCTAATGTGGGCTCACCCCAGCCAACAATTCCTTCGTCTGTAGAAATTTTTACTAGCATCCACCTAGGTTTAATATAAAACACTTCTAGATTTATAATTTTCATGGCAACCTCCGTCTAATCTATTTGAATCATTAATTTTGTTGTGCCTTTGGGTATCGTAAATTCAAACGTACCACGAATTCGTTGTATAAATGCAATCTTTTTGATCGAACATTTTACTGATGCCCTCTTAATATCCTCTGCCATACAAATAATCAAGCTACTGTTGGTTGTTGGATTCACCTTGGTGACTGCTATTGTGCATTTGCTAAAGTCTGAGTTAAACTCCGCTTTGTCGATCCAGGTTTCAAATCCAGCAGTTACAGTGCCTGGCTTGTAGTAGGCGTTTGCCCAGATATTGATTGGAGTGGATAGCCCAGCGAAGTGATGAAACCACCCGCCGCGACCTGTTGCGATATTAAGTTCTTCGAAGGTATAGTATGAATCGTCAACCTCTCTTTTCCAGGCTTCTAGTGCACAGGTTGCGATTTGAAGCGCAAAGTCTATATCTCCGATGTCTAGCATCGTCTTAAAAATAAACCATTGATGCGGAAACCAAACTCCGCCGTTCCAATATCCGTTGGGGTTAAAATACGTTGCAGATAAATCCACCGAGCTAATTCCAACCGGCGATAGCAAATGCTTTGGAGACTTTAATCGCTTGAGGATAATATCTTGTTGCGAAGGAGTACACGCACCTGCAATGATGGGGTATATCCCGTCCACGCTTTTGTTGAGGTTTTCGTTAGCTTCGGTTTGCAAAAATCCCAGCGGCTTTCCTTCTTTATCATGGTAGACGTAACTGAAATATCCAGTCTTCGCATCCCAGCTATACTTTTGTAGCGCTTGGGTAAAGTTAGCGATGTCCTCATCATATGCAGCGACATCATCGTCTAAATGCATTTTGATTGCAATCATCTTCAAAATTTTGGCGCTTCGTATAACTTGAGATGTAGAAACGACTGCAGCCATTCGCTCGGATAGCTTATGCTGATGCGTAAATACCTGTGCCGGCAGATCATCCATTCCGCTTGCATTGTAAAAATAGTCAAAGGTAGATAGTAGCCCGCTTTTAAATTTATTTGTTGTCGAGCCTTCTGCTTTTCCGGCCAAAAATTCATAAAATCTCTTTGCATCAGAATAATATTTGGTGTAACCGTCAAAATTTTGAGTGCGCTGAATTAGTTCTAGCAACAAGTAAATTTGTACTGGAACCGGTGAGCCATGCATCAAAAAGGCATAGTCTGGTACATTGCTCAAATACATATCTAGCACATATTCTGCAAGCTTTGGGTTGAACTCCAAAAGCCCTAAGCCAATAAAGCCGGAATCCCAAGTATACAAAGAATCCCAACGTTTTCCAGGCGAAAAGTGCTTGATATATCTACCATTTTTGTAGATAGGATAAACAATATTTGTTAGCAGGGTTGCTTTTAATATTTCATTGCTTAGAGCGTATCGCGCCCCCTCTTTTTTATAGTTGAGTTCCTGATAATTACCGCGTACTTGCAAATATGCTTTTTCGAGGTCCGAGGTGGAAAGGGTGAGAATTTTTTTGTTGCTAATGATAGCATACTCGATGTGGCTTTTGTTTTCTGGTATAAAGATCGAATGGACAAGTGCGTTTTCATAAAAACCGGGATCGCTTCTCTTCCTATTAAAAGAGCCTGTAAATGTGACCAACACATTATCGAAGGAATAATCTGAATTGGATAAACGGCTGATGGTCGCATCTTCGAGGCATCCTGTGTCCAAAGTTCTGTGTCTAACGTTTTTGGAAAATGCTTGAAAGTAAAACAGTGTATTAATGCCAGGATACATATATCTAAATTGCCCGCCGTCATCTACAACTGTGTTTGGCTTAAAATTATAGGAACCCTTGCTAAGCATAACGGTTTCGGGCTCGGCTGTTAGCACCAGAAAGTTAAATTCGATGCCGCCCGCAGCTTCTGCAGAGAGATCTATTGCAATATGCCCCTTTGCGATTGCTCCAACATTTATTGCAACAGTGCCTAACTCTGCCGTTGCCGGAAATGTTATAGTTTTGGAGAATGCTTCGGCGACTTTTAATTCAAAAATCGCTTCTGCGCTCGATACGGTTCGATATCCGAAGACCACATAAGCCTCGTCGATATCGTTTTTGGTTTCTACTGCATAGCCAACCATATCTCCAACTTCTTCTCCGAATTTTTTAAATGGCAAAGTTTGCCTAGCCACCCTATCTCCCAAACCTCTATACCCCACAAAGCGTTGGTCTAAGAACTCACCCTTGCGTTTGCCATCTGGTTGAAGGTTGTCCCAGGGCCTCTTGGTTGCTTGTTCAAAATATTCATAATCCAAGCTGTGCACAAAATATGACGAATCTGATATATTCAGTTCACAAAAATTTTTAAATGGATACTCAATAGCATGAAAATAATTTAACATGCAGTTTACAGGGAGCTTGCTGTTGTTTACAAATTCTGTCCTAATCAAAATCGTTTCCTTATCCAATTTCGAAAATGATACATCAGCAAAAACCTCGTCCTTCCACACCAAATCGTATCTATAACTATAATAGCTCAAGTCTTCTGTGGCTTCCCACGGATGATACCCACAAGGAAATGTTACATTTGGAACTGGTATTCCACTATTTACTATAGTCGGATGGACTACAGTATCAAACCGTATTCCTCTTGTATCTGTTAGTACATTTGATACGCCCATATACTTTTTTGAATATGGACCCCATACTGGCAATAAACTTTCCATAATTCCTCCTTGTCAATCTATATTATATACAACATATAGAAAAATTTCCTTAAAGTCAAGGGAGGCCTATATTTGGTAAGATTTTCTATACTCGCCCGCAGTAGTTTTCCATGCGGAAGATGCACATGAAATGGCAAAACTCTTGAATTTTCATCTGATTTAATGTATAATTTTGGATAATCTTAGATACATACAGATTAATATAATGGTAATAAGAAAGGAATATAATTATGAAGCAAAACTACATTTTGGTAATGTGCGACGATTTGGGTTATGGTGACGTCTCGTTTAATGGCAACAAAATAATTCACACCCCCTATTTAGATAGATTGGCAAAGGAAGGTGCGGTATTCAAAAATTTTTATTCGGGAGCGCCTGTATGTTCACCAACGCGCGGCACTTGTTTGACAGGAAGGCATCACTATCGGTATACGGTGACATCTGCCAATGAAGGTGCGTTGCCTAAAGAGGAGATTACGATAGCGCAAATGCTTAAAGCTCAGGGATACGCAACGGGACACTTTGGTAAATGGCATTTGGGTACGCTTTCAAAAACCATTCCAGATGGTCGACGTGGCGGAGCCAAAAATCTAAAGGCATATAGCCCGCCATGGGAACATCATATCGATGAATGCTTTTCGACAGAGGTTGCGGTGCCGCTCTATAATCCTATGGAGAATCAGCCGTTTGTTAGCAAGTATTGGACTGCAGAAGATGAGTATGCGACAGAAAACTTGGAGGGTGATGATTCAAAAATTATTATGGACAGAGCAATTCCGTTTATCGAGAAAAACGCCGAAGCGAATACCCCGTTTTTTGCAATAATATGGTTTCATGCTCCGCATAAGCCGGTGGTGGCATCTCCGGAGCATCGTTCGCTATATGCGCAGTATCCGCCGTTAATGCAACACTACTTTGGGTCTATTACCGCAATGGACGAGCAAGTGGGCAGATTAAATGCAAAGATTAAAGCGCTAGGACTAGAAGAAAACACGTGTATATGGTTTTGTAGTGACAATGGGCCAGAGGGTGAAAGTGTGAAAGATGGCGGCGATGGCGTGGGCACAACTGCAGGGCTTAGAGGTAGAAAGCGCAGCTTATTTAATGGCGGAATCAACGTACCGGCTTGTATAAAGTGGCCAGCATATGTAGAGGCGGGAAGTACATACTCATTTTTGGCAAGCACGCTCGATTTTTTGCCAACGTTTTTTGCGCATAATGCGATAGAGATGCCAGATAGTAGACCGATCGACGGTGCCAATTTGTTGGAGCACTTTGTAGGTGCAGAATCGAAGAGACTTAAGCCTATCCCAATAAGATTAGCTGGGCATAGTAAAGCAAAGATGGCCGGCTCGCCAACGTTCGGGTTGATTAACGATGACTATAAAATATTGTGTAACTTTAACGAGGAGCATCCGGAGAACATGATGTTTAATACTTTTGCAGATAAACGTGAAGAATTTAATATAGCAGAAACACATGCGGATATCTTCGAAAAATATAAAGCAGAGCTCTGGGAAATGGCGCAAAGTTTTGAGAGGAGTCATTTGGGGGAAGACTACGGCGTTGCGAACTATGAGCCAAAGTTTAAATTCAAGTCTCACGACACGACATGGCATAAAATGGAATAAATTGTGAACGCTACTGCAATAGACGCATCTGTTGCAGTACTTTTTTTTGCAAAGCGTACTATAAAAAATGGAGGGCATCAAATCCCTCCACTACCAGTTCGTTACTATTTTAAATTCAACGCGACGCGATTTTATGTGATCTTCTAATCCCGTTTTGGGGTCAATTATTGGACGGCTAGACGAAAGTCCGTTGGCAGTCATGTTTGCTATTAACCAATCTCTATATGGAGCAGAAGAGGGAAGATTTATCACATATTCTAGCACCTCTCGAGTTCTATCTTGCGAAAGCTCCATATTGTTAAAATATGCCTTGTTTACGTCAATCTGATTGCCCCACTCAGTAGAGGTGTGTCCCTCTATGCGGATTTCTTTGATAACTTCTTTATAATTGTTATAGATCAAATCTAAATATATTGGAAAAAACTTATCCAATATATTTTTAAACGTATCGTTTAGAGCTGCTTGTCCGGTTTCAAATAACACTTCTGGAGAATCAAACCTAATGGTGCTTCCCGAAGTTATCTCCATATTTAACATCTCCAGTTGGTCCCCAAATGCACGCATCAAATCGTCATTAATCTCAGATTTTACCAGTTCATATGATGCTATTACTTTGCTTTGCTCATCTGTTGATTGGTCGTTTATCCGAGCCATAAAGCCAATCGATATCAAAATAAATATTATCATCAATCCTGCCATCAAATCATGTATTGCCGAATCAAATAACACTGTATCTGCGGTATCCGCGGTCACATCATCTGTTGAGCGTAATATTGCCATAAACTTTACCTCCCTCCACAACTTTCATTATGTTCTCTTGCCTCTACGACTTATTAGAAACCTCCAAAATTTCATCGGCAACAGCGAGCGCTTTCATTATGTTCTCTTACCTTTACGACTTATTAGAAACCTCCAGATACTCTTGAGCGTCTTCGATTATTGAATAATTAACAACTCCATCTAGCGGATATTCATTATTCTCATCTCCCGTGTCAGACTCATCCACAATCTTTAACATTCCATTTTTTAACTTATACACAAAACCATCGAGACACTCTTTAATTTCCGCATCAATACGATCAAATTTTTTAGATATGCCCTCATTCGTAGAATCCATAGCTTGTTTAATCTGAGTGTTTTGCGTATTAATTTGCTTGGTTTGCTTTGATAGATTTTTGTAAATTTCATCGCTCCAATCATTTACCGCTTCTCCCAGTTCTTTAATCATATATTTCTGATGCTCTATCATAGAGTCTTTTAGCACTTGTATTGATTTAATACCTTGTTGAATTAAATCTTCGCTAGCCTCTTGAGTACAATTGCTCATAAATGATAAAGCTTTTTTATGGGTATCCGTATTTTCTTTTAACATTTTTTTCAGCTGACCTTTTACGTTCTGCGACATGCTTTCCATAGTTTTTAGTACATTAGAAAAACTTTTTATTAATGTTTCTGCTTGGTCCACTACCACACCTGCAGCATCATGCGTCATTTGTGAAACTTTTCCTAATTCATTTGTCATACGTTCATTCATTGTATCAATTATCGCGCTGTTTTTAAACAGCACATTTTCCATGGCTTTAATGGCGTAAAACGAAGTGTCTATAGTTTGAAACAACTCATTCGCCTGTTTCAGACTACCCATCAACGTATCTTTATATTCATTTTGCCAATCCTTCACTCTATTTACTGCAAGACTAAAAGACTCAAAGTCTTCTTTAAACTGTCCATTGATTTTTATATTAAAGTCCTTTACAACTTTTTTTAACGATACCGTCGCTATTTTTGTAGCTTTATATACAGTAGCTGAATTATTCTCAACGCTTTTTTCTACAGACTCTAGTCGCTCATCTACCGTTGTAACCGCATCGGAGATTTTCTGTACTTGAGGTTTCAATATAGTGGACACTTCTGCCGCTGTATCATTAACCATTTTATCACTATACTCGCGTATGCCCTCAGATATCATATTTAATAGTTCCTTGTGATTCACCTCGCGCATGTCCTTAATCATCGTTCTTAATAAGTCATTGGTATCATTATTGCTTCTTACAGCCTCAGAAGATAAATCTACTTGCCTATCTAAATGTCGTTCCATTCTTACAAACAAATCCATTAATTGATAATTTTCATTTTCTTTACCTTCTGCGACTTTTAGCTCATTGCGCCCCGTTAAAATTCCACATACTAATCTCACTACAAGGTTTGCGTACATTCCTACTATAGACGTTACAAATGCCATTCTCATTCCAGAAATCAGTGCTGGTAAGCTATCCATTACATTTGTAGTTCCAGGGTTAAAGTTCTGTAATCCTTGAAATATCCCCACAAATGTTCCTATAATTCCTATATAGCTCATCAGGTTTCCCAGCATTAACGCAGTGTTTTTATACCGCCTCATTATCAACAAACTAGAACCCATCAACAACATTACAATAAGCCAGATAAACATCCAATCCTTCAAACACATTAAAAAATGAACCATCATACACTATCCTCTTTCTTTTTTATATTATACCTCTATCATTTTAGAGTATTTTAGTTATCATTCCATAAATTACTAATTAATATACATAATTTACAAAAAAATTTCCAAAAGTATGCCAAAATTATAAAGAGTCGCAATACGCTTCGACTTAAACTAGCCACATACAGCCAAGTTGATATATAATATAATCGTAGCCCATATCGAGGCCGCAAAAATCTAAGGAGGTAATTTTATGTTAACAAATTTTATAGTTAGTTTGAACGCTATTGCGCCGCTATTTATTCTAATAGCAATAGGATACATATTAAAACGAATAGGCAAGGTGGATGAGGCATTTGTCAAACAGGCAAACTATATTGTGTTTAAGGTGAGCCTACCCATGACGCTATTCGATACCGTATATGCTGTAGATATCGAGGGCTTTTTCGATCCGCATTTAATTGCTTATGCCACAATAGCTCTCATTGCCGTTGCGACAGTAATGTTTTTTGTTACGCCAAAATTTATCGCTGAGCCCACAACTGCAGCTTCATTTGCTCAGAGCAGCTTTCGAGGTAACTTTGTCTTGCTAGGAAGCGTATTGTCTTTGCAGTTATTTGGACCTGCGGGTTCGCTACCCACCATCTCATTGATTCCTGTTGTCGTTCCCGTCATAATGGTACTTAGCATTATCGTATTGCGAGTATTAAGCCAAGATGCGGAGGCAGAGAAAGTTAATATCGCAAAGGTGACCATCGAAATCGTAACCAATCCTGTTATCGTTGGCATATTGGCCGCTATTTTATGTAAAACTTTAGATGTTACGCTCCCGGCAATGGCAACTACCAGCATAAACTACTTGGGAACGCTTGCCACACCTCTCGCGCTCATCGCATTGGGCGTCCAACTGCAATTCAAAGGCATCGAAAAATTTGGCCTCGTCCTCGCTTGTACTGCAATTAAGTTGATCGCGGTTCCGTTACTCGTTCTAACTCCTGCATACTTCATCGGTTTTACGTCATACGAAATGGGTGCGTTGTTCATTCTGTTTAGTGCCCCAGCTGGGATTTCAAATTACGCATTGGCCTACAGCATGAAATGCGATTATGAATTTACGGGGCATATGGTTGTGGTCTCTACGCTGAGCTCCTTAGTAACAATGATCGCTGGTATTATGATATTTAAAACGTTGGAAGTTTTTTAGGCTGCCCCAGCTGGGATTTCGAATTATGCATTGGCTTACAGTATAAAATCGCGTCGCGTTGAATTTAAAATAGTAACGAATTGGTAGTGGAGGGATTTGATGCCCTCCATTTTTTATAGTACACTTTTCTTATATATATCAAAAATCATATCCCAAGTTGCGTTTTCTGGATGATTAGTCAATTTCGTTTTATTAGAAAATGTGATATCGGTATATTTTTTGAGATCTTGTTCTAGGCAGTGAATTTTATACTCTGCAAGTAATAGCTCGATTATATCACCCAACTCATCTATATTCGCTTGATTTAGCCACTGTAAAATATCGTTTACTCGTTCCTGATTTTCAAATGATTGCAAATACGCGCGGTACAAAATAGCGTTAGATGCGCCATGGGGCATGTTTTCGTAGTATGTCAGGCTGTATCCGCAAGTGTGAGGTAACGATGTGCCCGTCTGAGCAATTGCTATACCGCCATAGGTAGAGGCCAGCAATAGTTTTTGGCGAATTTCTAAGGATAAATTGCCAGATAGCAGTGGTTTGAAGCATGTTGCTAGTAATTCTAAGCCCATTCTGACGTACACTTCGCTCATTGCATTAGATTTTGTATTTAAATAACTTTCAACTAAATGACTTAATGCATCTAGAGCAGTGTATCTTGTAATTCCTAAAGGCATGTTTAGCATATACGTAGCATCCAAAAACGCTACTTCTGGAAATACCTTATGTCCATAATTAATTTTTGTCTTACGCTTGTGATCGGTGAAAATAGCGTATTGCGTAACTTCACTACCCGTTCCTGCTGTAGTTGGAACAGCAATAACTGGAACGGCGTCCAACTTTTCACCGCCTATCAAATTATCTGCTCCTATGTCTGGATGTTTCAACATGATTGCAATACCCTTTGCGGCATCGAGAGGCGATCCACCACCAATTCCTATCACAAAATCCGCAGTGGCAGCCATGTTTTTTGCCCGCTCCAGCGTTTCTAATGAAGGATTTTCTTCTACTTGGTCAAATAATATATGCGTAATTTTTTCTTTGGTCAGTGCCGCAACGACATCTGCATAGGCACCATTTTTTTTGGCAGAAGATTTTCCTGTTACTATCAATGCGGTCTTACCTCTTCTTAATAGTTCGCTGTGTGTAACAATGCAGTTTGCACCTGCGACAATTTTGGTAGGCATTTCAAATATAAATTCCATGTCATTCTCCTTTGATGTTTTTTTTCATTATACAGCATGTTCAAACACCATTCTAGCCATAAAATGAATTTTTTGTGAAAACGGGCTTGACAAGTTGTCCAACATCGGATAAGCTATAAACATCGGTCATGCATCTGTAGCTCAGGGGATAGAGCGTCGGTTTCCTAAACCGTGCGTCGGATGTTCGAATCATCTCAGGTGCATTTTGAAGGGGTTGTTTAGGCAGCTCCCTTTTATCGTATTTTCAAAATTTTTTTTATATCAGTAAGGTAGCCTAATGCATTAAATCTAGGACTTTCAGTAAATTCTAAAATGCTTCTAGCGCCCACTCCATCATCTCCTATCAGCCTATTATACGGATTAATTTTAATGGTAATGTTCTGTGCACTAGATTCGTATCTAGCATAATGTAGCATAATAAGTGTTTGAACGATACCTTGTTTTAAGCGGTTATTTTTAACTAATCCTTCAAAAATTCCAGCATTGAGTTGTTTATTACTATACATATTGCATAAAGCAGAATAAATAATTACGCTTCTATATCTCTTTGTACCCTTATCAGATTTGTTGCCTACTAATTTTCCGGAATATAAATTTAATATACCTGCAACACCTTTATTGTCATTAGTTAGATGTTTGTCAATTTCTTGGGTATCACTTATATATAACGCTTCTGTTGTGCGATTAGTATAATAATCTGTGGCCATAAATTGTTCAAAATACATAGGATATATCGTTAAATCTTTTTTGTTGCCTATAATATTTTCTATGACTGATTCATTCATGAAAAACATATTTTCGATTTTGGATGTTATATTAATTGTGCTAGTATAAGGTGCTCTAGAAACATAAATAATATCTTTGTAATCCATATAATACAATTCAGTAATAATATCTGTAAGAACATCTGGTTTTTGAAATAAATCATATTCTCTATAATAGTCTTCAAAAGTTTTAAACGCATCATAAGTTACAGTACCATCTGCAGCTTTGGTAAATAAAATAACTTCGCCCAAAATTAGACTGAAGCTTGTGGATTTTGAGTCTTCATCATTTTTGAATGAATAGTCTGTTTTTCGGCTTGTTATAATCAAAATTGCTATTTTGTCTAAAACAGGCAATCCTTGCATTATAAACTTTTTGGGAAGCCCCACATACATCGATGAAACTGCATTATTATACATAAAGTTATTTTTGGAAACGTCGTACTTAAAACCTTGAGACATCGCACGATACTTGTTATTTAGCATATGCTCAAAGACCTTTACAACATTGCGTATGCATTTTCCAGATTCTTCATCTTGTTTATCATAATGAATCCGCATTAAAGGAATATATAAATTTCGAGGTTGTTTTATGATAGATAAATATTTCAATAACCATAAATAAACTAAAGTGATATAAGTTATGTTGTAAATTCTATTTTTAACAAATGCCGAATTAATTGTGTATGGAATTTTTATATTATAAATATTTTGGAGACTAGATTCTAGGCGTGATAAATCTTTTCGCTGAGAATAGTCCGAAAAATTCGGATAAAATATTATAGGCAAGACGTTCATGTTTTCATTTATATACTGCAATCTTGTTGTTTCCTCTTGATCTGTTTCATATAAGCTTTGGCTTTGAATGATTATGGTAAGCGGCATATTGAGCAGTGTGGCTTCGTTTAAATCACTAGGAGGTAATATAGACACATTTTGTAAATATTCGGTACGAAAGGATACTGGTCGCAAAAAATTTGTTCCTTCGATATCTCCTAAAATTCCTTTGTACAAAATAAGATTTCGATGATATACTTTGTGAGGAAGAGGTAAACTCGCTGCCCTGTATTTTAACAAGTTAGTCAATATTTCTTCGATAGCTTTTATATACTTTTGGCCTTTAGTATTATCATGAAAATAGCTATTTAAGCGATCTATCATATCATTAATTTGTCCATTTTCTAGTTGCTGTTTAAGGATTAGCCATTTTTGTACAGGATCATAAGTTGGATTTTCCAAGTTAACCATCAAGAACGAAAATAAAAACAACTTTTTTAATGCTTTATCTACGTGGCCTGATTGGAGATTATCTTTCATAATATTTAAATGATATTCTAATGATGAAAATCCACGTCCATCAGTTTGTACTACGCCATTCATCTTCATTTTCAGCGCCATTTTAAATACTTTTCTTCGTTTTGACCTATCTTCAGATAAGATTCCTTCGACTTTACCAATAAATGGCACCGAATCAAAAGCGTTGCCCTGACAAAGTAAGTCGCACAAATCGTATTCTTGCATATTAATATAAACTTTTTTCTTATCATCTGTTTCAAAAGATAAGTTGTGCAAATATTCCTCAAGTAGTTTAAACCTCGACATATATGCTTGGGTCCAAATATACTTGGAGTCGGTCTTAGATCCTTTATAGTTTAGTAATAAGTAGTCTAAATATAAAAAGGATATTGTTCGATTAATGCGTGCCAAAGATTTGTCATTTAATATTTCAATAATATCTGAGACTCCACCCTTATTTTGATTAACTTTGTTGATTTGATCGATTAGTAAGTCGGCATCATCGATTTCCCTATTTAATAAGGTGGTTAAATTTTCTTTAAAATGTTTTTCTACTTCGTCGATATTAATTTGAATTTCTACACTATCGACTCTCAATCGTTCGCTTAAGGCGGAATTTTGATCAAATGAAATAACTTTTTTGTTAAGTGTTCGATCCGCAAAAGAGTATTTTAAGCCAAAATTAAATTGTTGATTACTAAAATCTTTTAAGGCCTTTAAAGGAGTAAACTGAGTGGTTGTTGGCACTTCAATTTGTTTGTATAATTTTTGGACTGCAGTAGCAAATGCGTTGTAATCTTTATGATTTAGTGTAAGGTATCCCGGTTGGAGACTATCATCTATACTTAGATTGCGCAATACATTTTTGTCGCCCAATTTTCGGGCAACGATTTCACTTATATTAGAAATATGTGTTAATTTTATGTTTTTATCGATTTTATCAGTTTTTAATTGGTCTAAATGATTTGTAATTTCTGTAAAAATTGGCGTATAATCTACTGTTGCTAGATTGTTTGGAGAGTTAATTAATCTGTTAACCATAATTTTACCTCATGATTTTGCTAGGGCATTTTTGGCCCAGTTATAATAAGATAATTACGAAATAACTGTTGTATCTAAAATAAATATATTGTTAATAATTAATTCGTAATTATCTTTCAACTAGATTATTAACTATTTGCAACGATAATATACATAACGATTGAATGTATTTTACCAAACTTCTTTATTTTAAGGCATTTCAATGGGATACACGGGATATTCCGTTGATTCGAGTGGTTCATCTGCGATAATTTCGGTTTGCGTAGATGCTTCATCGGCAACAGCTTGAAATCTCTCTTTGGCTTCTTCTAACATCGCATTGCTATCTGCTTCAAATTTTGTGAGGGCTTCCTGGATTTGTTTTTCTGCTGTTTCAATAGGAGAAACGCATCCAGTTAACAACATGGCAGCGAAAAAACTTGCTAATGATTTTTTCATAACGGTTTCCTCTTTTTATAAGATTGTAAAATATAGCAACTGAGGGTGCTTACTTGTTCCCAGCTGCATTCAATTTGTCAATTTCAACTTGCCAGATAGGAGTCATCGATTCTACAGATTCGGCTGGAGTTTTGCTTCTCCAATACACATCGCTTGCGACACCATCGGTTTTTACGCTGCCTGCAATGAAATTTTGATAATCGATTTTTGCGTTTGCAGGGTTGAACATGATCGCAAGGGTTTCCTCGACTGCGCGCTCATCTCTATATGATGGATAGAACGGGGTCATCCAATCATCTGGTCCGTCGTATCCTGGAGGAGGCGTGTTCCATAATTCGAGAGCAAACATAATGTCTTCAACTTCTTCTGGGCTGAATGTGTTTGGGATAACCCATGTGGCGTCGCTCATACCTACAACATAATCTGTTGCACGAGGGCCTTTAGGAAAGCACACAAAACCAAAATCGTCTTCCATTTCGCGATTGAAATTAGCAGCTTGCCATTCGTCGCCTATGTGCATAGCAACTTTAGCATTGAGAAACAATTGATCGATGCCTGCCCAATTTTCAGGATACAAATCGAAGTCTTGCGCTATATAATCTGCTGCCCAAGTGAAGGCTTCCATAGTTTCTGGCGATGAAAGATTGATAAAATATTTGCCATCTTCATCTCTACCAACGTAGCTGCCGTTATTGGACAGAGTTGCTATATGGAATAATCTGGATAAATTTAAAGATTGTGCATAGACATCGTTTACACCATCATTGTCTGTATCGCGAGTGAGCTTCTCTGAAATTTCCCATAATTTATCCCAGGTCCATTCACCGCTTGCTTGTAGATCATATAATAAATCGGGGTCAAGACCAGCTTCTTCGAACAATCTTTTGTTGAAGTATAGTCCCATTTTAGGTTCAAATTCTACTGCAATACCATATACGGCATCGCCAACAGTGGACATTTCGATTACTTGCTCATGCCATATTGGGTCGTCTAAATTAATGCTTTCAACTTTTGTTAAATCATATGCAAGACCACTATTTATTGCCGATGCTTGATAATTGGATTGAAATCTAAAAATCTCCGCAGCAGGTTCGCCAGCTAGGGTAGAGGTTGAAAAGAGCTCCAAAGTTTCGTTCCATTTGGTGAGTGCAAGTTCTTCGAATTTAAAGTTATGCTTTTCCATCATTTCATTGCGGTATTCCCAGAGCGCTTCATCGTATGCGTTGACCTTAACTTCTGGCTCCTTAACTTCTGCCCAACTTGCAATTGTAACGACTAGACCTCCAAGATCGCGAACGGGCACACTCGCTTCTGATGTGGGTGCAGTAATTTCTGTAGGTGCAACAGTTTCTGTGGAGTCGTTTCCACTGCATCCAACTAATGCTGTTGTGACAATTGCTATGTATAACGCGAATTTATGATTCATAAGTTACCTCCTAGATATTTGTATCTAATATTATACATAAATTGTAATGTTTGTCAATGAAGAATAGCAAAATACCTATGCATAGGATTATTTGAGATATTCATTTGTGATTTTTATATAATTAGAGAATTTAATATCATTTTTGAAGGTTTCAGTTTTTTGGCATAAAAAAAAGTAGACCGAAATCTACTTTATAAAAGTTTATTTAATTCATATTTAATATCATCTAATGAAGTTGCCTTGTTTAATTCACTTCTAAGTTTGGCGGCTTGTGGGAATCCTTTTATATAACACGATAAATGTGCTCTCATTTCACGAATGCCAATATACTCGCCTTTGAAAGCAATTAAACTTTGGGTGTGCTTCAAAATGATTTCTATTTTTTCTGGTAAGGTGGGATCTGGAAGAAGCTCTCCGGTATTGAGATAGTGTAGCGTGCGCTGAAAGATCCAAGGGTTTCCGAGGGCCGCTCTGCCAATCATGATAGCATCGCAATTGGTGTAGTCTAGCATGGCTTTTGCATCCTCGGGAGATTTGATATCACCATTGCCTATGAGCGGAATGGCTATTTTGGATTTGACCTTTTTTATAATGTCCCAGTCGGCAACTCCAGAATAAAACTGATCTCTGGTGCGACCATGCAACGTGATGGCAGACGCACCTGCAGCTTCGATTGCTTGTGCAACTTCTATTGCGTTAACTTCTGTGTAACCCTTTCGAATTTTAACGGTCACTGGCTTTGGTGACGCTTTGGCAACAGCACTGACTATTGTATAAACCAACTTAGGGTTAGCAAGGAGAGCAGAGCCTTCGCCGTTTTTTGTAATTTTGGGTGCAGGGCAGCCCATGTTGAGATCTATAAAATCTACAGAACTCTCAGATACTTGCTGTGCCATAGCAGATAAGATACTGGGATCGCTGCCAAACAACTGTGCCGCTACCGGATGCTCAGTATCAGCAACTTGTAATAATACGCAAGTTTTATCATTTTCGTAGAGTAGAGCTTTTGCACTCACCATTTCTGTATATACAAGTCCGGCTCCAAACTCTTTGCAAATATTTCGATAAGGTAAGTCAGTAAATCCAGCCATTGGCGCCAGAGCGATGTTATTGGGTATTTCGATTGTTCCGATTTTCATATCACAGACTAAAGATCCTTTTGCTAGCTTTTTTTCGAACAACTAAGCAGCCTAGAATGCCGACTATAATAGAAAATAGTGCAACAAGTTGAGAGATCGGTATTCCGATGCCAGGTATTACGAGTTGGTCTGTGCGAAGGCCTTCGATCCAAAAGCGACCGATTCCATATCCTATTATATACCAAAAGAAAATTTCGCCGTGTGCTTTTTTTCGTTTATAGTAGATTAGCAATATAATTAATAAAACGATGTTCCAGGTAGATTCATAAAAGAATGTTGGATGGACCTGGATGTATGTTAGGCCCTGATCGATTACTAAATTATCTAAAATAGTAGGTGTAAGAGAATGCGCGGCGTCGCTTTTTAGAATGCGCATTGCAAAATATCCATCGGTATAATCACCAAAAGCTTCTTTATTAACAAAGTTGCCGTAGCGACCGATGGCCTGACCTAACAAAAGGCCTGGAGCCCATATATCTCCGAATTGTAGCAAATTGATGCGCTTAATTCTGGTGTAGACAATGGCAACGATGATAGATGCAATGATGGCGCCGTATATGGCGATGCCACCCTGGCGTAAATTAAAAATTTGACCGATGTTGTTACTATAGTAGTCCCATTTGAATGCTACATAATAGATTCTGGCACCAATGATAGCAAAAATAATATCAATCATAATGAAATCATAAACGGAATCAGGAGAAATTTTTTCAACTTTGGCTAATTGCGCACATAGCAGCGTTCCTAGAATAATCCCTGTTGTTATTATGATTCCATACCAATAGATTGGCAGTCCAAAAATGGAAAAAGCTACCGAATCAATATTGAACGAAAGTCCTATGTTTGGAAAATATATATTTGGCATATTTTGCTCCTTAAAAATGGTATGAAATTTTTAGTTTTTGTACAAACTGTTATAGAGTAAAAATATTTTATTTGAGGTGATTTATGGCAAATCAAACTTGTAGACACTATAGAGTAGCACAAAAACAGCATGAAGTATATGAACCAGAACAAGAAATTAAAAAAGCTATTTGTAATCCCTATTCGGTCTTATTGATCATACCATGTATTTTATCATTAATGCTAGGCTTTTGTCTAGGGAAAATAAAGTAAACTTTGGCGAGGATGCTCGCCTTTTTTGTTGCAAGTTGAAAAAAAGTCTTGTATAATAGGAAAATATTTGAGAAAGGAATGAAGAAATATGAATTTAGGGATTGTGGGGCTTCCGAACGTCGGAAAGAGTACATTATTTAATGCGTTAACAAAAATGGAAGCTGATGCTGCGAATTATCCGTTTTGTACAATAGAACCAAATACCGGAAGAGTGAATGTGCCGGATAGCAGATTAGATGTATTAAGCGAAATGTATAAAAGCGAGAAAGTTATACCAGCAGTATGTGAGTTTGTAGATATAGCGGGGTTGATAAAAGGCGCTAGTAAAGGGGAGGGCTTGGGCAATCAATTTTTGTCGCATATAAGAGAAGTTGATGCGATTGTTCAAGTGGTGCGTTGCTTTGAAGATGAAAATATTATTCATGTGGACAAAACTATCGACCCTGTAAGAGATATAGAAACGATAAATTTAGAATTGATATTGTCGGATATGGAAGTGCTAGATCGTCGTATTGCAAAGACCAAAAAAGTTGCCAAAGCAGATAAGGCGGCACAAAAGGAAGTTGTATTTCTTGAAAAACTATACGCGCATTTAGAAGAAGGTCAGCCTGCAAAAAGTATGGAGACAGAAGATGATGACGAGGCAGCATTGTTAAAAAATCTGGGGCTTATCAGTCAAAAGCCTACCTTATATGCAGCAAATGTTGCAGAAGCAGATCTTGTGACAGAAAATGAGTATGTAAAGCAATTACGTGATTTTGCAAAGACTGAAGGATCGGAAGTGTTTGTGGTTTCAGCTCAAATTGAACAAGAATTATCAGAACTTGATGCCGAAGAAAAAGCAATCTTTTTGGAGGATCTGGGCATTACAGATACTGGGTTTGCCAAGTTAATCAATGCTAGTTATAAATTACTAGGATTAATAAGTTATTTAACAGCAGGACCAAAAGAAGTTCGTGCATGGACAATTACAAAAGGAACCAAAGCTCCGGGAGCAGCTGGAAAAATTCATTCAGATTTTGAAAGAGGATTTATACGAGCAGAAGTGGTCAACTTTGATGATCTGGTAGCGTGTGGTTCATATAATGGAGCAAAAGAGAAAGGATTAGTAAACGTTGAAGGGAAAGAGTATGTCGTTAAAGATGGCGATATAATTTTGTTTAGATTTAATGTTTAGAATGTAGAAATGGATATGAAATTATGTATTTTAGCAAGTGGAAGTAAAGGTAATTGCACATATATAAAGGCGGGGAAAGCTCGTATTTTGGTAGATATTGGTATTAGCGTAACTCAAGTAATAGCAAAACTTAAGCAAATTGGTGTTGATCCAGTAGATATTACTGCAATCTTTATTACGCACGAGCATGATGATCATATCAAGGGTGTTGGATTTTTTTCACGAAAGTTTGGCACTCCCATATATGCGACTCAAAAAACTTGGGATGTAATCCTAGCCAAAGAGCTACTGGGCAAAGTAACAAATATAAAAATTATAGACGTGGCAGTTCCTGTTCTCATAGCTAATGTTTTGCGAATTAAGGCCTTTAGCATTTCGCATGATACAGTGGATCCTGTAGGGTATGTATTTAATACAACAACAAAGAAAATAGGATATTTAACAGACTGCGGAACTATTGATCAAAATATTGTATCAGAATTATCTGATTGTAATGGAATTGTTTTAGAATTCAATCACGAGCTAAACTTATTGGAAGTTGGAAAATATCCGTATTTTCTAAAGAAGCGCATTGCAAGTAACATAGGGCATCTTTCTAACGATGATGCTGCCAAATTATTATCAGATGTGTATCACAAAAATTTAAAATGGGCTATCTTGGCTCATATTAGTGAGGAAAATAATGTACCAGAATTAGCATACCTCAGCGCTAAAAATATATTAAAAGGTAATAATAAAAATTCTGATATTCAACTATATATAGCGCAACAAAAAAAACCTTCGGCCATATTAACTATTTGATATGGCTTTTTTATTTCTATTAAGAATATACAAAAATTTGTCGACATAATATTTAGTATAGGTAGAAATAATTTTGGAAAGGAATAAGTTCATGAAAATAAAAAAAACATGTATGATATTAATCAGTAGTTTGGCCATGTCGACTAATTTTATTTATGCTTATGTGGATGCATCGTTGCCTTCGACCGAGCATATGGCAACATTTCCACTGGTTAAGGAAATGCACTATCAAGTTACTAATGTAATGGATTCGCTGCAAGTGTATGAATATAACTCTGCTGGAAATATTGTACGCAAAAGTTTTTATACGGGACCGGATGGACCAGCATTTCCAGAAGATCCCAAACCGAAAAAAGGTGAACCTATTATTGTAGCTCCAACAGAATATTTATCAAATGGCTTGATTGATTATCGAAGAAAAGACAAAGTTCAAAACTATACAGAGCAAGCTAGAACAATATATGACTATCAATATAATACAAATGGACTGTCAATAATAGAAACAAATTATAGTCTAAATTCAATGAATAATCTTGATGCAGTGGAAACGAAAACATATCAATATGATACAAATGGAAAGCTGTTAAAGTATGAATTGTATGTACAAAATAGTTTGATTAACTCTAAAATTTATGAATATGACATACTTAAAACGACAACATATGTGTACGACAGCTTGAATGCGGCACCAGAAGCAGTGGTATCAGATTACAATCCAAAAGGAAATGTGGTAAAAGAAACTTTTACGACAGCAGATCAAACGGTCGTTCGTATTACTAAGTATGATGAATATGACAATATTACCCAAATTAGTGATTATTTAGATAGCGAAAAGGGACCTCTTATCAACCGTTCTACCTATGAGTATGATTCACGTGGTGATCAAATCAAAATTAATCGTACACCTGTAGATCAACCTACTTCATTTGAGATATTTGAATATGATGATAATCACAATTTAATCAGACATAATTTTTATATAAATAATCAATTAGATAAGTATTATCTATATTCTTACGATATATACGGAAATAAAATTACAGAGAGATATTATATGAATGGAGTTTTACAGCATGTAATCACTAATGCCTATGATTCTGCGCAAAATATAGTTAGGCATGAGCAATTTTTTAGCCCAGGGAATCTGAAAAATTTCTTTAGTTTATATACATACGAAGATACAGGAAATGTTCTTTACAAATATGATTTTAGAGATAACGGAGTGCAGACAGGATATACTCTTTATAACTATGCATATGGTTCAACTGCTCTAAACTAGAAGGTTACTGGCAAATCGTCCAAGCCTTATATAGATATGCCAGCAATAGTGAGAGGTGGGCTGAAATATAACAGATTGCCAAGTGGTCTTCAAGCCTAATTTGAGAGTTTCTTTATATGTTTGATAACTGATTCTAAGTGAAGCATCAAAGCTTTGCTTAGTTTTTTTATTTGCTTAATAATATTAATAATGTTCTGCTGTTTAAAAATGAAATCCCATTTCTTTGATCTTCTGAATGTCTTCTTCCATTGATATTCCAGCTGTTGTTAGCATATCTCCAGTAATTGTGGCATTTGCTCCGCAGCGAAAAAGTGAGTAACCACTATCACTCATAAGCCCTCTGCCACCTGCAAGTCTTAAATATGCTGTTGGTAATATAAATCTAAAAAGAGCCACCGTTTTTCGAAAATCTTCTTCAGTAATTTTATCCAGTGTTTCATAAGGTGTTCCTTTGACAGGGTTTAACATATTGATCGGAACACTTTGAACATTCAGCTCTCTAAGAGAGAACGCTAAGTCTATTAGCAAGTTATTTATCTCATAAACATGGCTACCACAATTCCAATTGCAAGATAAGGTCCAAATGCAAATTCCCTTTCTGGATTTCCGGCAATTGATTTTACTGCATACCAAAATAATGCAATATAACAAGCTGTAGAAAAGGCTATCATAATTTTTGATGCACCCAAATACAGCCCAGCACCTGTCATCAATTTTAGATCTCCTCCACCCATTGCTTGTTCTTTTGTGAAAACTATGATCAAAAATAGAATACTCGGAATTATCAACATTCCTACAATGTGTTCAACAATATTATTAGCATTCATTGCTGTATTTATAATTCCCAAACACATTATTGCTGCAGTAAATTTGGGTGGAATTATTTTCGTTGCAGCATCAGATATAGATATGCATATTAAATATACGCACATTAAAACTTCTAACATATAAATCTCCTAAACTCATTTTCTAATATGGACTAAAAAGCCCCCACTTCTATAAGTGAGGGGAGTAACCAGTATTTCTAATATTACGATTTAAAATTTTATTAAATCCTGTGTATTTTGCATCTTTAGCTGCGGTCAAAATTTCTTCAAACATCTTTAGCCTAGAATCTGTATAATCTGCAAGATGAACAATCATTGCTTCGATTGATTTTGGAACTTCTGGAGATCCATATTGCTGCTCTCCATGATGAGATATTAAGATGTGCAATATAAAATTAGCGACATCAGGATTGAATCCATCTAGCTTTGAAATTTCTAAGGCTACTCGATTGGTGCCTAATACAATATGACCTAGCAATTGCCCTGCATCTGTGTATTCATTTTCTGGAAATCCAGAGAGTTCGTCTATTTTGCCAATATCATGAAGAAGACAGCCGGTAATTACTAAATCTTTATTTGCATGCTCATACAAATTGCTAAGGAATACTCCAATTTGAGTCATCGTGATAGAATGTTCTAGTAATCCGCTCAAATATGCATGATGAATTGTTTTTGCTGCAGGCTTGGTGAAGAATTTTTTATGAGTCTGTTCGTCTAAAAATATTGTTTCTAATAATCTTTTCATGTCAGCATCTTGAACAATATCAATATATTTATAGAGCTCTTCTTCTAATTTTGCAATATCCTTATTAGTATGTGGAATCAGCGCTGCGAGATCATATTCACCTTCTTTAGCAGGTCTGATTTTAAATATGTTTAGTTGAGGCTGATCTAAAAAAAGTGTAACCTCTCCTTCTACATAAACAACCTGTTCACTTTGGTATGGTTCAATTGCTGTATGAAATGCCCATACTTTGGCATCAATTATACCGCTCTCATCTTGTAATTTAAGAGAATGGTAGTCTTTACCATTTTTATTTTTAAGAATTTGCTTATTTTTGGTTATAAAATAACCTTTCACATGTGTTTGTGGAACAAAATCTGAAATCATATCTCCCTCCTTTGCCACATTAAAGTAGCAAAACTTATTTTTCGTTAAATACTTCCTTATTATCCACCAAATATTTTACGCCAGAAACAATGGTAAGAACCAATGAACAATAAGCTAATATCGTCGCAGTTGTACTCATAAAATCGTTTGTATACGGACATAAATAAAATATAATCATGATCATTTGTACAACAGTTTTAATTTTTCCGAGCATATTGGCACTGACAATGATATTTTGCCCAGCTGCTATTAGTCGAACCCCAGAAACCATAAATTCTCTTAATAAAATCAGCACGACTATCCAAGCTGGTAAGACGCCATTGGGGACAGATTTCCCCATATCAATAAGAGCAATCATAGCAGTACAGACCAGCATCTTGTCTGCAAGTGGATCCATAAATTTTCCTAAATTTGTAACTAAATTTAATTTTCGAGCCAAATATCCATCAAGAAAATCAGTAAAGCTAGCTATAATAAATATAATTAAAGAAATCCATAAAGTGGTGATAAAGTTAAAAAAGGGAATCCATATTACTGTCATAAATACAAATACTAAAATAATTCTAAGTGTTGTAAGCTTATTCGCAATATTCATAGACTACTTCTCCAATCAAATCATACTCATCAGCTTGAGTAATTTTCACAGAAATAAAATCTCCACACATCAAATCGCCTTCATATTCTACAAAAACTTTTGAATCTACCACAGGTGCATCGCCATAAGTTCTGCCAATATAAACATCCTCCTTTTCTAGTTTGCCTTCTATTAAAACTCTAAAAATTTTGCCAACTTTTGTAGCACAAATTTGTTTAGAAATTTCTTGCTGGATTTTCATAATTGTGTTTTTACGCGATTCTTTGATATGCTCATCAATTTGATTTGCAAGTTTAGCAGCAGGGGTGCCTTCTTCTTGAGAATACGTAAAAACTCCAAGACGATCCAGTTTAGTTTCTTTTACAAAGTCAATTAAATTATTGAAATCTTCTTCTGTTTCTCCAGGAAATCCGACTATCAAAGTAGATCGAATCATTATATTCGGGATATTATCACGTAATTTTTGGATCAATTGTTTTAAAAATGCGTTGCTACTTTTTCTGTTCATTCGTTTTAAAATCTGATCCGAAGAGTGTTGAATAGGAATATCCAAATACTTACAAACTTTGGAATTTACCTTAATTTCCTCGATCAATTCATCTGTAATATTTTCGGGATAACAATACAATATTCTAATCCATTCGATACCATCTATATCAGAAAGTTCTTGCAGTAAATTTGTGAGCGTATATCCTTTATCGATTCCATACATTGTAGTATTTTGTGCTACCAAAATAATTTCACTTACTCCATCTTCTGCTAGTTGCATAACCTCTTCAACAATCTTTTCTTTTGGACGGCTTCTATATTGACCACGAAGAGATGGGATTATACAATAGGTACAATGACTGTTGCATCCTTCGGCAATTTTTATATATGCAAAATAACCTCCAGTGGTTAATACTCTTGGCATATTCTCCAAATGTGGTCGATTGACATCTTCGAAGTGTTGCTTTACTTCATTTTGGTCTAGTACATTTCTTGCGATGTGAACAATTTTATCATAAGAAGTAGTGCCGACCACAGCATCCACTTCTGGCATCTCTTCTAACAATTCGGTTTTATACCTTTCTGCCATACATCCTGTTACAATTAATGCCTTGCAATTTCCTGTTTTTTTATATTGTGCAACTTCTAATATACTATCAATACTTTCTTGTTTTGCATCATCTATAAAACAGCAAGTATTAACGATAATAACTTCAGCTTTATCCTCTTCGCTTATTAATACAAAACCTCCTTCGTTTAAAAGGCCTAACATATGTTCGCTATCTACTAAATTTTTATCACATCCCAGTGATAAAAATGTAACTGTATTTGCCACCTAACAACTTCCTTTCCATATTTAAACATGTAATTGTGCAGCTCGTACACAATTTTTAAGCAACATAGCAATGGTCATAGGTCCAACCCCACCAGGTACTGGAGTAATATACTCTGCAATACCCAAGCAAGAATCGAAATCAACATCCCCGCATAATTTACCATTTTCGTCATGGGTTATTCCTACATCTATTACGACAGCTTTAGGTTTAATCATTGCTCCAGTAATAAATTTTGCTTTGCCTACAGCTGAAATCAGTATATCGGCTGTTTTTATTTCATTCGCTAAGTTAACAGTTTTTGAATGGCAGATACAAACTGTCGCATCTTCGTTTAAAAGCATTAATGCTAAAGGTTTTCCTACAATATTACTGCGTCCTATAATAACACATTTTTTGCCGGCTATTTCAATATTTTCATGTTTTAAAAGCGCCATAATTCCCAATGGAGTACAACTTTCAAAGGAAGAACCGCCTGCAATGAGACCAGCTAAATTCTCTTTTGAAAAGCCATCAACATCTTTAGAAGGAGATATAGCAGCTATAATAGTCGATTGATCCATATGTTTAGGAAGTGGCAATTGAACCAATATTCCATCCACAGAATGAGAATCATTTAATACCTCAATTAATTCTAGTACATTATTTGTTGTACTACTTTCATCTAATGTGTAGATTTGAGATTTTATTCCAACATAATCGCAGGCTTTTTGCTTGTTCTTGATATATATTTGGGCAGACGAATTTGTTTGAACAGTAATAACAGATAACCCTACAGTTTCAGGAGCCATTGCTTCAACAGCATCTTTAACTTCTTGTTTGATAATAGAAGCGATTTTTGTACCATCTATTTTTTTAGTTTCTATATTCATTTAAAATAACCCCGTTACTACACCATTTTTATCAATATCGATTTTTTCAGCAGATGGAATTTTTGGTAATCCAGGCATTGTCATTACGTTACCTGTAAGTGCAACAACAAATCCTGCTCCTGCAGATAAACGAATCTCTTTTACTGTAGTTATAAATTCTGTTGGCGCTCCCAAAGATTTTGCATTATCTGAAAAGGAATACTGATTTTTTGCTATACACACTGGTAAATGGGAAAAGCCTAATTCCTCAATCTTCGCAATCTCTTTTTTGGCAGAAGAATCTATTTTGATTGCTGATGCCCCATATATGTTCGTTGCTATTTTGGTGATTTTATCGATAATAGATGTTGAATCATCATATAAAAATCTAAAATCTGCTGGTTCGTTTTCTAATACATCAACAACTGCGTTGGCAAGATCCAACCCGCCTTCTCCACCAAGTTCCCATACTTTAGAAACGCAAAATTTAGTATTTAGCATTTTACAAATTTCTTCTACTGCGTCTATTTCTGCGGCAGTATCAGTTACAAATGCATTCAATGTTACAATCACAGGAACTCCAAATTGTTTAAGGTTGTGAATATGACGCTTTAGGTTTTCGCTACCCTTGTGAAGAGCATTTAAATTTTCTGTGGTTAAATCTTTTTTGACTCCGCCATTATATTTTAGTGCTCTAATTGTAGTTACTAATACAACGGCATCAGGGGCAATATTTGCTTGACGACATTTAATGTCCATAAATTTTTCGGCACCTAAATCTGCCCCAAATCCAGCTTCTGTTACAGTTATATCACAAAGCTTCATTGCTAAAGTTGTGGCTCTTATGCTATTACATCCATGTGCAATATTTGCAAAAGGTCCGCCATGCATTAAAACTGGAGTATTTTCCAAAGTTTGAACAAGATTAGGATTTATTGCATCTTTGAGAAGAGTTGCCATTGCTCCTTGGGCCTTTAAATTTTTTGCATAAATTGGCTTTTTATCGTAGGTGTATCCTATCATTATATTACCAAGTTTGGTTTTCAAATCTTCCAAATCATTTGCTAAGCATAAAATAGCCATCACTTCAGAAGCAACGGTGATCATAAATCCGTCTTGCCTAATGACTCCGTTTGCCTGCGAATTTAGACCTACTATTATTTCACGTAAAACCCTATCGTTTAAATCAACACACCTCTTAAAAGTGATGGTTGCAGGATCGATTCCTAGCTCATTGCCTTGGTGAATATGATTATCAATCATGGCACATAACAGGTTATTACATGCTCCTACTGCGTGTATGTCACCGGTAAAATGTAGATTTATATCTTCCATAGGTACGACCTGAGAGTATCCACCACCTGCAGCTCCACCTTTAATTCCAAAACAAGGTCCAAGTGATGGTTCTCTCAAAGCGATTATAGCATTTTTGCCTAATTTACTCAGTGCTTGACCTAACCCGACTGTAATTGTAGTTTTGCCTTCCCCAGCTGGAGTTGGATTTGTGGCTGTTACTAAAATAAGTTTGCCATTTTGATTATCTTTTACTTTATTATAGATACTGTTTGCAATTTTTGCTTTATACTTTCCATATTGTTCAATATCTTCTGCTGCAATACCGATTTTTGCTGCGATATCTGTAATAGGTAGCATAGTTGCTGCTTGTGCGATATCTAAATCACTCATTGTTTATAACTCTCCTTTTAAAAAATTTCGTACTTCATTAGTGTTTCCCATAAAGATAATTTTTTTAGAAGTATTTTTCAGTTGATACTTATACATAGGATCATAATAATCTATTAATAGCATCTTGATCCAATCTTTATGCATATCAGTTTGACCAAATATTAATTGTTTGCTAAAAGCAGCATTAAAGCTGTTGATCAGATTCTGAGTTGCAAGACCTCCGAGTCGTTTTTTTAATCTGTCGATACTGCTCATAATATATTTAGCCCATTCGTATAAACCTATATCTGGATCTAAGGCATCGCAATATTCTTTTTGTGCTTCTATAACATATTCTGAATGTGTTATATTCACTCTAGTTTCTATATCTTCTTGTAATATAATTAATTTACCATTAGCAAAATGTGCTGCAAGATCAGTTGGGATAAAGTTAGTTCCAATGTGTCGACCTTCATCTTCAAGTAACATATATTTATAATTTTTATATTTGTTTTGTATCATAGCATATGCCAAATTATTTTCAAAATTGATTTGAGATGGCTGAGGGTCAATATGTCTACCAAATGATGACCCTCGATGATTGGCTAGTTTTTCTAAATCGACAGTTGCTGAAAACTCTGCTAGCAACTTAGTTTTGCCGGTTCCTGTGTATCCACCCAAAATCATAATATGTTGTGGAGCATACTGTGGTTGAAGATTTTCCATTAGATAATGTCGAAAAGCTTTATAACCACCTTCTAATCGTTCTATCTGACGACCTAGTCGTTTTTCGATCCATGACTGTGCAATTTTGGAGCGTTGCCCTCCACGAAAACAATATATAATCGCAGTAGGATTGTTGTTTATAAAATCAACCCATTTACAAATTCGGGTTTCTCGTAATTGTCCAGAAACTAACTCATGACCTAATTCTACTGCACTATCATTACCATGTTGTTTGTATTCTATACCTATTACATGACGTTCTAAATTATCCATAATAGGTATATTAACAGCATTTAAAAATGCACCTTTGTTAAATTCGACTTCTGCTCTAACATCAATTAATGGTGTATTATTTATAACTATATTTTTAAAATTCTTTGTCGTTTGCATATTTTCACTCTTTTTTCGTTTTGTTTTCCTTGCCATAATTACAAGTCTCGTTGACACATACAATTTTTTTATTCTTACCCTTTTCAACCAAAATATCACCACAAATAGGACAGAGCTCTCCAGTAGGTCTTTGCCAAGATATAAAAGAGCATTTATCATCTGCATTATTCTCGCAACCATAATAAATTCTACCTTTTTTACTTTTTTTCAAAATCACTTCTCCGCCACATAAAGGACACTTAACTCCGATAGGCTCAAACCAGGGTTTTGAAAATGTGCATTCTGGAAAATTAGGGCAACCAAAAAATTTGCCATATTTACTATACCGTACTACCAAATTTGTGCCACATTTTTCGCAAGGAATATTAGTTACTTCGGTAACGTCGATATTTTTAATTTCTTCTTCGGCTTTTTTTACTGTTTTATCAAAATTAGGATAAAATGCTTTGATGATTTCCTTCCATTCAATATTTCCCATGGCAATTTCATCGAGTATTCTTTCAAGTTGAGCGGTAAATTCAACATCTACTATTTCGTCAAAATAATTGAGCATTATATTATTAACAATTTCTCCAAGATCAGTAGGATACAATACTTTTTGCTCTTTTGTGATATACCCTCTTGCTAGCAGAGTGGTGATTGTAGGAGCATAAGTGCTTGGTCTACCAACTCCGTTTTCTTCTAATGTCTTAACTAATGATGCTTCTTGATATCTTGCTTTGGGTTTAGTGAAATGTTGATTTTTATCAATTTTAATAAGAGTCAACTCTTCACCTTCTACAACAGTAATTTCTTTAGAACTTTTTTCTTCATCTGCTTCTTTATATATCTTCAAAAATCCATCAAATTTTTCTTTTTGGTAGCTGGCTCCAAAAGTATATTTTCCATTTTGAATTTTAATAGAATGCGTTATAAATGATGCTTCTTTCATTTGACTCGCTAAAAATCTATTATAAATCAAATTATATAACCTATATTGGTCACGAGATAAATATTCTTTTAGGCTTGCGGGATTTTTTTCTAAATACGTTGGTCTAATCGCTTCGTGAGCATCTTGGATATTTTTAGATTTCTTATTGTTTTTTTCATTTTGTTTTAGATAGTTTTCTCCAAAAATATTGATAATATATTCTTTTGCTGCAAGAGAAGCAGATTCCGAAATTCTAGTAGAATCGGTACGAATATAAGATACTATACCTACTTGTTCTTTCTCGATTTTAATTCCTTCATATAGTTGCTGAGCGATATTCATAGTTTTTTGAGTTGAATATCCTAATTGCTTTGCTGCTTCTTGTTGCATAGTACTTGTTGTAAATGGAAGTGGCGAATTTTTAATTTTTTCTCCATTTTTACACTTTAAAACTATAAAGTTATTATGTGCACATTCATCTATAACTTTTTGAGTATCAATTTCATTTTTAAGTTCAAATTTTTTGTTATTAATTTTTTCTAATGTAGCTTCAAAGCCCTTTGTTTTACTCATTTTAAACAAAGCTTTTACAGACCAATATTCTTGTTCTATAAATTCTGTAATTTCTTTTTCTCGATCGCAAATCAGTCGTAAAGTAACCGATTGTACTCGTCCTGCACTAAGCCCTTTGCGAATTTTTTTCCACAATATAGGGCTAATTTTATAACCTACCAATCTATCTAAAATTCGTCTTGCTTGCTGAGCGTCTACCAAATCTAAATTTATATCTCGAGGGTGTTTAAGAGCATCTTTTACAGCAACTTCTGTAATTTCATTAAAAGTTATTCTTTTAACAATCTTACCCTCCAATCGCAATGCAAAATATAAATGCCAAGCAATAGCTTCACCCTCTCTATCTGGGTCTGTGGCCAAATAGATGCATTTTGCATTCTTTGCTTCTTTTCTAAGTTTTTGTATAAGTTCGCCTTTCCCTCTGATTGTAATATATTTAGGTTCATAATCATTGTCAACATCTATTCCTAACTGACTTTTAGGTAAATCTCTAACATGTCCTATAGATGCTTCAACCTTATATGACTTTCCTAAAAATTTGCTAATGGTAGCAACCTTTGCAGCAGATTCCACAATTACTAAATTATTAGCCACAATGAACAACTCCTCCATAAAGCATTATCTATTCTTAATATATCTATTCCCCGGTATTCTAGAAACCACTCCTATTATTTCAAATTTTACTAATATTCTATTAAGTTGGTCTGAACTTAATGTAGTGACTTTTTCTAACTCACTGAATGATTTTGCTGTTTGCCAACTTAGACAATCATAAACTAAACTTTCATTTTTATCAAGTGAAAATTTTTCATCTAAAAGATTTTCGGTTAAACTAGTCTTCAATTTAATTCTAATATAGTAAGGAAAATCATCTATTATATCCTGAACATTTTGAACTAGTTTTGCACCCTGTTGAATTAATTCGTTAGAACCAGATCCATAACCAGATCCCAAATTAGCTGGAACTGCAAAGACAGACTTTCCTTGAATTAGGGCGTTGTGTGCAGTTATTAATGCTCCACTTTTATATGCCGCTTCTACTACTAAAACCCCCAAACTTAATCCGCTAATTATACGGTTTCGTCTTGAAAAATTATATAATTTTGTTTGATATCCAGGAGCATATTCTGAAATAATATATCCTTCTTGATTTAAAATTTGATTATATAATAAACTATTTTCTGCTGGATAACAAGCATCAATTCTAGATCCGAGTACAGCAACAGTGCGCTGCTTGACCGACAAAGCGCCCTGATGAGCCGCGGCATCTATGCCCATAGCTAATCCGCTTACAACACATATTCCCATTTCAGCTAATTCCTGAGCAAATTTTTTTGCTGTAAAAAATCCATATTCTGAGCATTTTCTAGAACCAACAACAGCTATGCTGAGTTCATGTAAAGAACTTTTATTTCCTCTACCATATAATACGAGCGGAGGTTCATTTATATGATTTAAAGATAGAGGATATTCTTTTTGTGCTATATTGATAACATCGATGTTATTTTGTTGTGTATATTCTAATATTTCGGCTGATTTATCTATCTTATCTTGTGCTTCGATAAACTTTTGTGCTTGAGTTTCTGTTAATCCAAAAGACAGATAATCCTGTTTCCTTAAATAATATATTGACCTAAAACTACCGATCTCTTCTAATATTTTTATTTTTATATTTGAACTAACGGAAATGGAACTTAGCCAAATACTATATACATCTTCATTCATTGTTAACACCTTCTAAAATCAATCTACATAAGAGCATACCCATTTTAAACTATTTTTAAACAAAATTGAAAATATATTAATATACAATATTTTGGTCTTCTGTCAAGATAAATGCTGCTGGTTAAAAGCCTGGTAAATTCTATAATTTAGTAATTGCCTATAAAGGGGGAAGGTGATGATAAACAAAAAGGAGTGTGTGAGGAAGCGATTATATTTTAATGGGTGATAAACTTGTAAACAATAATTATGAATATTTTTATATTAATTATGTATCAAAATGATATAGAAAAACGACCTCCCTAAAGAGGTCGTATACCCACCCTGACGTTCTTGCAATTTTGACGCCCTAGCATAGCTAGGTGGGTGACTTAGCTAAAATGTTTGCCTTCCACTGCGCAAAGCGAATTAGGTTGTGGCCCGACATTATTGTTCGCATAATCAGTCTCCCAAATTTGAGTTGTAGGTTCAAAATAACAAGGTATCGTACAGCGCAGGCTGATATCATCATCATACACTATTTAAAAATTTTTACAAGGGTTTTTTTAAAATTATTTTTCAGATAGAGAATGGAGTAAGTTTTTATCAAATTCTTTTAGTTTATTAATATCATTTTCTTCCCAGAGTTTCCAAAATGTTTCGTAGATACCATTCATATTTTCGGCGGTATGTTTATCAGCTAAGTTTTGTATATTATTAAAAATGTCCCCTATTACTGTTGCTTCTTCCACAAATCCTTTTTGCGATTTTAAAACTTCTTCTCTAATCTGTGCCATTTCTTCATCTAGTTTATATGCGGCCATTGCTGCTTTATTCAATCGATTTTGTATATCTGCGGGCATATTTTGCTTATATTTGTATCGAAGCGAGTGTTCTATTGTTGCCCAGAAGTTCATTGCTAGTGTTCGAATTTGTATTTCAGCCAAAATTTGTTTTTCACCTTGTGGTGTTTGTATAGGATACCTAATAATTATGTGATAACTTTTATATCCGCTGGGTTTCATATTTGTTATGTAATCCCTTTCTTTTATAACAAATAAATCCTTTTTATGTCGTTGTTTTATCAAAGATATAACTGTGTTAATATCTTCTTCAAATTGACACATTATTCGTATTCCGGCAATGTCTTCTATTAATTCTTCGATTTTATCAAATGGTATATTTTTGCGTTTTGCTTTATCTATTATACTAGCAACTTTTTTGACTCGTCCTGTTACAAATTCTATAGGTGAGTATTCTTCGTTGGCTATAAAACTTTGTCTTAATGCTTTAAATTTAAGTTTTAATTCTTCTACAGCTTGCCCATATGGAATTAGTGTTTGTTTTAAATTTACTGTGTACATCAGTAGTCACCTCAATAAATTTTGTTCGTTAGAATTATATTCTACTTTGATTATTCATTATACATAAATTATTTTTTTCTGCCACTTTTATCAAAATTTTGCAAGGTATATAAACTATTTTCAAATTCTCTATACTAATTGTATCATGGATCGTTAAATAAGCAAATACTTTTTACAAAAAAAATAGACCTTAGATATTTTTTTCATCTACAGCCTATTGTAAATTAATTTTTTTTTAAGTTTTACTAATTTTTTTCTGCAGTTTTTTCTATGATCTCTTTACTTTCTTCTGTTACTTCTTCTTTTTTTGAAACCAAATTTTTTATTCGACTAATAATACCGGCTTTTTCTATATTTTCGAGTGAAACTAGTGTACCCTTACCTATTTCTACCCCATTTAGGAGATATACTACGGATCCTAGTTCTTGCCCTTGTGATATAGGTGCAACTATTTCTTCGTTAGGTTCTATTTGATATTCATAATCTGTGACTTTTTCATTTTTATTTACTACGGTCGCTAATGAATCTTTTACTGTAACGTTTACATTTTCTTTTACGCCTTTTTTGATCGAAACTTGTGCAACAACATCTCCTACTTGTGGTCCTTTTTTTATTTCAAAATTTGAAAATCCATAATCTAATAGTTCTCCGGCCTCTCTAAAGCGCAGTTTGCTATCTTCACCGCCTAATACAACTGCTATTAATTTTAGATCATTTCGTTCGGCTGTTGCCGATACGCAATGTTTTGCCTCTGGTGTATATCCAGTTTTCAATCCTGTGATTCCACTATACCATTTCAACATTTTATTGGTATTGGTTAATCCAAATTCACTTTCGCCTTTTCTGGTTTTATGGACTATTGTATCCATCCAGGTGGTACTTGTTACACTAACTTCTGGATATTCTAACATCAATGCCCTACTCATTAGTGCAACGTCATATGCACTTGATACATGCCCTTCTATGTTTAGTCCACAAGCATTTTTAAAGACTGTGTCCTTCATTCCAAGTTCAGTAGCTTTTTTATTCATTAAATCTACAAAGCCTGTTTCGCTTCCTGCAATATGTTCAGCCATTGCTACTGCTGCATCGTTAGCAGATGCTATTGATATACATTTAATCATATCTTTTACAGTTTGTTGCTCTCCCACTTCCATAAATACTTGTGAGCCACCCATGCTTGCGGCATGCTCAGAAACAGTAACTTGATCTTGCCAGTTAATTCTTCCGTCGCGAATTGCATCATAACAAAGAAGCAAGGTCATGATTTTTGTAACACTGGCTATCGGAATAGAAGCATCTTTGTTTTTCTCTTTTAGTACAGTACCACTAGTCATTTCCATTAGTACATTGCTTCGTGAGTTAAAACCGGAACTGTCAGACTCAGATTCTCCTATGTTTGATTCTGCAGCTATTACGGGCGTCATCAGCAAGGTCACGACGACCAATAAACTTAATATACGTCTCATTTGATATCCTCCTAGAAAAATTTTCAAATCCTTTCTAGTATTATTAGTAAAATGATCAAAATTATACAAGTAGTATACAAAAAATTACATTAAATATAGTGATAAAGATTAAATATCGATAATGAATTATATTGACAATCAAAAATGAAAATGTTACAATCAGGGGCTCATATATATTATTAAAATATAACCTGCAAATAATCCACCAGTTTGAATTTAAAATATGCATGAATTTGTTTGAATACTTTTTTGTTAAAAAACAAGGTTTTGTATTATTAATAGATAATATAGATCATAAATTTATTTTTTACGGAAGAACTATTTGACAAATCTCTACAATTTGTGCATAATAAGATAATAAAATTAATTTGAGGTGAACCATGAAAAAAATGATTTTATCAGTAATAGCACATAACAATCTCGGTGTAATTGCTAGAGTATCAGGGCTTTTTACGAGACGTGGGTTTAGTCTAACTAGCCTAGCAGGTGAAGATACACATGAACCAACCATTTCAAGACTTACACTTTCTATCGAAGAAGAAGAAAAATCACTTTTGCAAATTCAAAGGCAACTCGAAAAACTTGTAGATATCAAAGAAGTCGAAATTTTAGAACCAGATATAGACGTTGCTCGAGATCTTGCGTTGATTAAGGTAAAACTTTCTCCAGATTTTAATAAAATTATTAAAAATATCACAAAATCATATGATTTTAGGGTAGTTGATGTAAATAGTGAAGCAATTATGTTTCAGGTGTGTAGCACAAAAGAAGTTATTGACAATTTTATTGAAGTTGTTCGCCCATATGGCATTTTAGAAAGCGCTAGAACTGGTGTTATTGCTTTAGCTAGCGTAAATAGGTAACAGGGAGATGATAGCTTGGAAATACAGCAGATGACGCTGCTCGAACTTCGAGAATATGCACGAAAACACGATATTCGCAATATTAGTAAACTTAAAAAAAATGAGTTACTAGAACTATTGCTTACAAATCAAAATACATTAGAAAACAATATGGATCAAGACTTTGATAAGTCAGATATTACAGATGATTCAGACGTTACATTAAAGATTGATAAGGCAGAGGAAAAACTAGACTCCGAAAAATACTTATCCCAAGAAGTTGTTCGAGTAAAAGGGGCGGGTATTTTAGAATTAATGGCTGATGGATATGGATTTTTGAGAGCGCAAAATTTTATGCGTGGTGAAAATGATATCTATGTATCGAATTCACAAATTCGTCGCTTTAATTTAAAAACTGGAGATTGGGTTGAGGGAGATGTACGAACACCAAAAGAAGGCGAAAAAGCTGGGGGGCTGTTGTATGTGCACAAAGTAAATCAAGATGCACCAGAAAAAGCAAAGTTGCGACCCAATTTTGAAAATCTTATTCCTGTTCATCCATCAAGCCGTTTAACTCTTGAATATGATAGTGAAGTTATATCAACTAGAATCATTGATTTAATTGCACCCATAGGAAAAGGTCAGCGCGGATTGATTGTTGCCCCTCCCAAAGTAGGAAAAACAATCTTGCTTAAACAGATTGCAAATGCCATAACTCATAATCATCCTACAGTATCACTTATAGTATTATTAATAGATGAACGTCCAGAAGAAGTAACCGATATACGTCGAAGCATTGAAGGTGTTGATGTAGAAGTTATTGCATCTACATTTGACGAACCACCAGAGCATCATAAACAAGTAGTAGAAATGGTTCTCGAGCGTGCAAAGCGAATGGTTGAACAAGGCAAGGACCTAGTGATTTTACTAGATAGTATTACAAGAATGACCAGAGCCTACAATCTTGTAACAACACCAAGTGGCAGAACTTTATCGGGTGGATTGGATCCTGCTTCACTATATATGCCCAAGAAATTTTTTGGAGCTGCTAGAAAAATTGAAAATGGTGGCAGTCTCACAATTTTAGGAACTGCATTAACTGAAACAGGCTCTAAGATGGATGATGTAATTTTTGAAGAGTTTAAAGGTACAGGAAATATGGAATTAGTGCTCGATAGAAGCTTGTCAGAAAAACGAATTTTTCCAGCAATAGATATTTATAAATCTGGAACCAGAAGAGATGATTTGCTTTTATCAAAAGATGAGCTCAATTCTGTGATTCAAATTAGAAAAGAATTATCTCGAGGAAATATTACAGAAACTACAGATAGAATTATAAAATTGTTTGAAAATAATAAAACAAATATTGAGTGTATTGAAGCAATAAATAGCAAAGATGAATAAAGGTCTTTGCTAATTTTTGTGGCAATGAGGACAATTGATCTTCATTGTCTTTTTGTTATGCGAGAAAATATTTTTTAAATTTCAGAAGTTAAATATTACCGCTATTGCAATATAGAATCGTATCCGAAAAATACTATAGAATACAAAGTTAAACCAATTGAATATTGTAGTTTTTTTGAAATTATATATATTAATAACTTGCATATTTTTATTTTTTGTGTATAATTATGTTAATAGAAAAATTTCCCATTTAGAAAGGAGTTATGACATGGCACGATATATAGCAAAAAGACTTGTATCCATGGTTATAACACTAATTATTATTAGTAGTTTAACGTTTTCACTTATGCATGCTATTCCTGGCAGTCCATTTACAAGAGATAGAGCATTGCCACCAGAAATAGAAGCCGCACTTATGGAAAAATACGGGTTGGATGATCCGCTGTGGAAACAGTATCTCAATTACGTTGGTAATGTTGTTCAGGGTGATTTGGGAGTTTCAATGCAAAAGATAGGTGTTTCGGTAAATGATATGATCGAACAAGGTCTTCCGGTTTCGGCCAAAGTAGGTATTGTTGCGGTAATAGTAATTTTAGCTTTGGGAATTCCAATAGGAATGATTTCTGCACTCAAGCAAAATACTGTGACAGATCATATTGTTATGTTTATAGCGACGATTGGTATCGCAGTCCCCAGCTTTGTTATTGGAACATTTATAATGTATATCTTTGGTGAAAAACTTAAGCTAATTCCTGCAGGAGGACTTGATGGACCTAGCTCATACATAGGGCCGGTTATTGCGCTTGCTGGATTTTCGCTTGCATATGTAACCAGGCTGATGCGTTCGAGTATGCTAGAAGTATTGCGTCAAGATTATATAAGAACAGCCAAAGCAAATGGTCTAAGTCAAATAAGAGTTATCGGAAAGCACGCACTAAAAAATGCGCTCATTCCAGTCATAACTTATGTAGGGCCAATGGTCGCAAGTATTTTAACGGGATCATTCGTTATTGAAAGAATATTTGCACTTCCTGGAATCGGAAAGTATTTCACTGAGAGTGTTACAAATCGTGACTATACAGTAATCATGAGTATCACATTATTCTACGCCGCTATCTATATCTTTATGGTACTTCTTGTTGATATCGCGTATGCGTTTATAGATCCTCGTATTAAATTTAATGATTAGAAAGGATGAGCAAAGATGTGGGAACCAATTAATAAGGACCTCTTAGGTAGTGCACAAGAAACTAGAAAAAGCCTCACATACTGGCAAGATGTTTGGAGAAGGCTGAGACAAAATGTGATGGCAATGACAGGGTTAGTTATTATTGCAACTATTGCTTTCCTTGCTATATTTGGGCCAATGTTTTCTGGATACAGTTATTCAGAGCAAAATACGGCCCTTGCCAACATCGCTCCAAATATTCAATTGACAAATATTGGAGGCGGAGATTATGTATTAGTACATAATGACTATAAACTGATAGAAGCAACCGCGGATGGGGAGCTACTAGGTGCTCCCGAAATTATAGAAGATAACAAAGCTGAAAAGTTCATTCTATATCGAATCAATGGCAAAGAAGTAAAATTTGATTATTCTGTTGCACAAAAAAATAGAACTAAAGGTAGTAAAGTTTCTACAGAAAATACTGATATGAAAACCAAATATGATATATATGTAAATGGTAAATTAATTGATAAATATAATGTCAAAGATGTTTGGAACAAAAGCTATATATTAGGAACAGATAATCTTGGTCGCGATGTATGGACGCGTGTATTATATGGAGCAAGAATTTCATTAACAGTAGGTCTTGTTGCATCAGTAGTAAATCTATTTATTGGTGTATTGTATGGAGGAATTTCGGGATACGAAGGCGGAAGAGTGGATAACATAATGATGCGTATTGTTGATATAATCAATTCAGTACCATTACTCTTAATCGTAATTTTACTCATGGTAGTAATTAGCCCAGGTCTGCATACTATTATATTAACAATCGGCTTAGTCTATTGGGTGGGTATGGCAAGACTGGTTCGTGGTCAGGTATTAAGCCTAAAAGAGCAAGAGTTTGTTTTGGCGGCAAGAGCGCTTGGAGTTTCTAAAACTAAAATAGTTATTAAGCATCTAATTCCTAACGCTATTGGGCCTATTGTAGTTTCTATGATGATGTCTATCCCAAGCGCGATCTTTACAGAAGCGTTTTTAAGCTTTATTGGTCTTGGCGTTTCTGCACCAGAAGCATCTTGGGGAACTCTTGCAAACGATGCGTTGGGTGGAATCCGTTCATACCCATATCAAATCATAGCACCATCTGTTGCCATTGCACTTACAATGTTTGGATTTAACTTTTTGGGCGATGGTTTGCGCGATGCGTTAGATCCACGTTTAAGGAAATAGGAGGATTTTATGAAAACTAAAAAAATCTTAGAAGTTAAAGGTCTTGAAACCTCCTTTTTTACACACTTAGGAGAAGTAAAGGCCGTACGAAATGTATCATTTGATATTAAAAAGGGTGAGGTAGTTGGGCTTGTTGGAGAGTCTGGTAGTGGCAAAAGCATCACCTGTATGTCTATTATGAAACTTCTTCAGCATCCGGGCAAAATTAAAAAGGGAGAAGTACTGTTTAAAGGTGAAGATTTAGTTACAAAATCTCCAAAAGAGATGCGAAAAATTCAGGGTGACGAAATTTCTATGATATTTCAAGATCCGATGACTGCATTAAATCCTGTATATACTATCGGAAACCAAATGATAGAAGTAATACGCGCACACAAAAAGGTTTCTAAGAAAGAAGCCGAGGAAACTGCACTCAAAATGTTAGAAGCCGTGGGAATTCCTGACCCTGCTAAACGTATGAAAAACTATCCCAACGAATTTTCTGGAGGAATGCGTCAACGTGCCATCATTGCGATGGCGCTTTCGTGTGAGCCAGAGCTATTAATAGCAGATGAGCCAACAACAGCTCTTGATGTAACAATTCAGGCGCAAATTCTGGATCTGCTAAAAGAACTGCGTACTAAATTAGATACATCCATAATATTTATTACGCATGACTTAGGTGTTATTGCAGAACTTTGCGACAGAGTTATCGTTATGTATGGTGGAATGATTATGGAAGAGGCCAGCGTAGTCGATTTGTTTGCATCTCCAAAAAATCCCTATACAATTGGGCTACTGAAATCTGTTCCGAATCCCGATATACTAATCAAACAAAAATTAATTCCGATTCCAGGATCGCCTCCAGACATGTTAAATCCGCCACAAGGATGCGCTTTCTGTAAACGATGCGAATTTGCAATGGATATTTGTTTAGAAGAAGTTCCAGAATTATATGATGTTTCAAAAAGGCATAAGTCAAGATGTCATTTGTATCATCCTGACGCACCAGAATCTGTTAGAAAGCAGGTGATGTAAATGGCTTCTCCGATATTAGAAGTTCAAGAACTCAAAAAGTATTTTTCAAAATCAACAGGATTTATTCACAAAGTAGAGCAACATGTTAAAGCTGTGGATAACGTATCTTTTGCTGTTAATCGAGGCGAAACACTAGGATTGGTTGGAGAATCAGGCTGCGGTAAAAGCACCACGGGGCGTACCATATTAAAGCTATACCAACCAACTAGTGGTAAAATTATATTTGATGGTGTTGACATTACAAACTTCACAGAAAAGCAAATGTTGCCATACCGTAAACGAATGCAGATGATTTTTCAAGATCCATATGCGTCCCTAAACGGAAGAATGACCATTGCAGATATAATAGGCGAAGCAATTGACACGCACAAAGTTGCCGCTAATCATTCAGAACGCGACGAAATGATAGCCGACCTTCTCGAAAGAGTTGGTCTTATGAAAGATCACGCAAGCCGTTATCCTCATGAATTTTCTGGTGGGCAACGCCAACGTATTGGAATAGCAAGAGCGCTCGCTGTAAATCCAGAATTCATCATATGCGATGAGCCTATTTCTGCACTCGATGTATCAATTCAGGCGCAAGTTGTTAACATGCTAGAAGAGATTCAGAGCAAAACAGGAGTAGGATATTTATTCATCGCTCATGACTTATCTATGGTTAAGCATATTTCAAATAGAATAGGTGTAATGTATCTTGGTCAATTGGTTGAAATAGGAGACAGAGATAAAGTTTATAGTACTCCTGTTCATCCATATACCAAAGCTTTGCTATCTGCAATACCTATTCCAGACCCTCAAAGCGAAAAATCTAAGGGCCGAATTATACTTCAAGGCGATGTGCCTAGTCCATTAAATCCACCTTCTGGTTGCCATTTTAGAACTAGATGCCAATATTGTACCGAAAGATGTAGTGAATCTGAACCCAAGTTACACACAATAGAAGATAATCATCAAGTAGCTTGTCATCTATTTTAGTTAACAAAAAAACGTACAGTGGCAGGAAATGTGACTTCGGTTGCACCTGCCTATTATAACAATATAAATAAAAAGGGGAATTTAGAAATGAATAAAAAATTGCTAACAGCACTGCTAGTTACGGCAGCGGCGTTAACCGCTTGTAGTGGAGATGATAATACTACATCGGGAATCACTGAAACTAAAGAAACAAAGCTCTCTCCTGGAGGATATCCTATTTCAGAAAAGCAAGAACTTGTTTACAATCTAGGTTCTGAGCCTCTTACTATAGATCCTCAGCTCAATGCTGCAGTTGTTGGTAGTCAAATTATAAATAACACATTTGAAGGTTTGGTTCGTGATGTACGCGGCGAATTGGTACCGGGAATGGCAGAGTCTTGGACTATTTCAGATGATGAACGCGTATATACATTTAAAATTCGTGATGACGCCATGTGGTCTGATGGCGAGCCTGTTACTGCACACAATTTTGTGTTTGGCTGGCAAAGAGCTGTTGATCCGGCAGTTGCCTCCGGAGAAGCATATGTAATGGAAAGCGCCGGAATCCTCAACGCCAAAGAAATATTAGCTGGCGAAAAAGATTATACAGAACTAGGCATCAAAGCTATCGATGATAAAACGTTAGAAGTAACACTAGCAAATCCAACTGCATACTTTTTAGAGTTTACAGGCTCCGCGACGTTTATGCCAGCTCGCGAAGACATCGCAGATCCAGAAGGAATGTGGGCTCGAAATCCCGAAACTGCGGTCTCCAATGGTCCGTTTAAACTTTCGGAATATGCCATTGGCAACGAAATTATACTTACTAAAAATGAGCACTACTGGAATTCTGCTGCCGTCAGTCTAGATAAGATTATATGCAAAATCATTGTCAATGCATCCACTGCATATGCCGCATATCAATCTGATCAACTAGACATCTTTGCGACGATTCCTCCAGCAGAAATTCCAAAGCTCATTGTAGAAAATCCAGAATTTTACATCGTTCCATACATCGGAACTTATTTTATGGTTATGAATTTAAATAACGAAGTTTTTCAAGATATAAATGTTCGCAAAGCACTAAACTGGTCCATCGATCGAACGACTCTCACAGAAATTGCAGGTGCGGGTCAAATTCCTGCAACAGGATTTGTCGGTCCTGGATATCTCGATACAGAAGGAAATGAGTTTCACGAAGTTGCAGGCGATTATGGACTTCCACTTAGAGCAGAGCCCGAAACCGCACAAAAATTTTTGGCCGATGCAGGATATCCAGATGGCGAAGGTTTTCCAGAAATCGAAATTTTGTATAACACAGATGAAGGGCACAAGTTGATTGCAGAAGCCATGCAGGAAATGTGGTCCGAAAATCTAGGCATTGACGTAACTCTTACAAATCAAGAATGGGCCATATTTCAAGAAGCAAGAAATCAACATACTTACGATTCTATTGCAAGGCATGGCTGGATTGGAAGCTATGCAGATCCCACTGCGATGCTCGATATCTTTATGACTGACAATGTTCAAAACAGTGGCGACTACTCAAATCCAGCGTTCGATGAGCAGATGAATCTCGCACGAACTACTGTCGGAAAGGAACGAATGGATCATCTATACAAAGCCGAAGAAATTTTTATGGCAGATATGTCTATTATCCCTGTGTACTATTACGTTAATACTCTTATTGCCGACGACGATGTCGAAGGATGGGCCATGGATGCTAAAGGAAGACTCTGGTTTGGCGACATTGTAATGCTAGATTTAGAACAATAAGGAGCAGGCAAAATGAATACAAAATTATTGACTGCATTGCTAATTACAGCTGCTACGTTAACTGCTTGCAGCGGAGAGGATGCAGCGTCGGCAGTAGCTGCAACTAACGAAACAAAGCTTTCTCCAGATGGATATCCTGTGGCGCAAAAGCAAGAACTGGTCTACAACTTAGGAGCGGAGCCTCTAACCATAGATCCTCAGCTGAATTCTGCTGTAGATGGAAGCCAGATTATCAATAATACATTTGAAGGTTTGGTGCGAGAAGTAAATGGAAAGCTGGTTCCGGCAATGGCAGAGTCTTGGACTGTCTCAGATGATGAACGCGTATATACATTTAAAATTCGTGATGACGCCATGTGGTCTGATGGCGAGCCTGTTACTGCACACAATTTTGTGTTTGGCTGGAGAAGAGTCGTCGATCCCGCAGTTGCCTCGGGAGAAGCCTACGTAATGAGTAGTGCCGGAATCCTCAATGCCGCAGAAATATTGGCAGGCCAAAAAGATTATACAGAGCTGGGTGTTAAAGCGCTCGATGACAAAACATTAGAGGTTACGCTGATCAACCCAACAGCATATTTTTTGGAGTTTACTAGTGTCGCATCGTTTATGCCCGCACGCGAAGACATCGCAGATTCAGAAGGAGTTTGGGCACGGACTCCCGAAACTGCTGTGTCCAACGGCCCGTTTAAGCTTTCAGAATACGCAATTGGCGACGAAATTGTACTTACTAAAAATGAATACTACTGGAACGCGGACGCTGTAAGCCTAGACAAAGTTATATGCAAGCTAATTGTCAGTGCATCCGCTGCCTATCCCGCGTATCAAGCCGATCAACTAGACATCGTGGCTGCAATTCCCCCAGCAGAAATTCCAAAGCTGATTGTGGAAAATCCAGAATTTTATGTTATTCCATATATTGGAACTTATTTTATGATCATGAATTTGAATAACGAAGTATTTCAAGATATCAATGTTCGCAAAGCACTAAATTGGGCCATAGATCGCACCACTATTACAGAAATTGTAGGTGCAGGCCAGATTCCTGCAACAGGGTTTATCGGTCCTGGATATCTCGACACAGACGGAAACGAATTTCATGATGTTGCAGGGGATTATGGAATTCCTCTTAGAGCAGAGCCCGAAGCTGCACAGAAATTTTTGGCCGATGCGGGGTATCCAAATGGCGAAGGTTTTCCAGAAATCGAAATTTTGTATAACACAAATGATGGGCACAAGTTGATCGCAGAAGCAATGCAAGAAATGTGGTCCGAAAATTTAGGCATCGATGTAACTCTTAAAAATCAAGAATGGGCCGTGTTTCAAGAAACAAGAAATCAGCACGCATACGATTTTATTGCAAGGCATGGTTGGATTGGAAGCTATGCAGACCCCACTGCGATGCTCGATATCTTTATGACCGGCAGTGCCCAAAATAATGGCGGTTATTCAAACGCAACGTTCGATAAACATATGCATCTTGCGCGAACTACTGTCGGAAAGGAACGAATGGACCACTTGTACAAAGCCGAAGAAACTTTGATGACCGATATACCTATTATCCCTGTCTACTATTATGTGAACACTCTTCTTGTAGATGATGATGTGGAGGGATGGGTTATGGATTCCAAAGGCAAACTTTGGTTTGGGGATATTGTAATGCTAGATTTGAACTAATAAGGAGCATTCAAAATGAGCAAAAAATTATTAACCGCATTGCTAATTACAGCTGCTACGTTAACTGCTTGCAGCGGAGAGGATGCAGCGTCGGCAGTAGCTGCAACTAACGAAACAAAGCTTTCTCCAGATGGATATCCTGTGGCGCAAAAGCAAGAACTGGTCTACAACCTAGGGTCGGATCCTCTTACTATAGACCCTCAGCTCAATGCCGCGGTCGTTGGAATCCAAATTATTAATAATACGTTTGAAGGGTTGGTTCGAGAAATTCATGGCGAGCTGATTCCGGCAATGGCAGAGTCGTGGGCTGTCTCAGATGATGGACGCATATATACATTTAAAATTCGTGATGATGCGCGATGGTCTGATGGCAAGTCTGTTACTGCACACGATTTTGTATTTGGGTGGCAAAGAGCTGTCGATCCGGTTGTTGCATCAGGAAAAGGATACGTCATGAGTACGGCAGGCATTCTTAATGCTGCAGAAATTTTGTTGGGCGAAAAAGATTGTACGGAGTTAGGAGTCAAAGCGCTCGATGATAAAACATTGGAGGTAACGCTCGTTAATCCAACGGCATATTTTCTAGAATTTACCACTTCTACCACATTTATGCCCGCACGCAAAGACATTGCAGATCCAGATGGTAGCTGGGCACGGGATCCTGCAACGGCAATTTCAAACGGCCCCTTTAAATTATCAGAATATGCCATTGGCAACGAAATCGTACTTACTAAAAATGAACATTACTGGAACGCTGATGCCGTAAGCTTAGATAAAATTACTTGCAAAATGATCGTTGACGCATCGACCGCATATTCGGCTTATCAATCGGGTCAGCTAGATATCTTTGCAACAATTCCTCCCGCAGAAATTCCAAAGCTGATGGTAGAAAATCCAGAATTTTATACTTTGCCATATATTGGAACTTATTTTATGGTTATGAACATGAACAACGAAATCTTTCAGGATATTAACGTTCGAAAAGCACTCAACTGGTCCATCGATAGAACAACTATCACCGAAATTGCAGGTGCAGCGCCAATCCCAGCAACAGGATATATTGGTCCAGGATATCTCGATACAGACGGAAACGAATTTCACGATGTTGCAGGGGACTATGGAATTCCTCTTAGAGCAGAGCCCGAAGCTGCACAGAAATTTTTGGCCGATGCGGGGTATCCAAATGGCGAAGGCTTTCCAGAAATCGAAATACTTTATAACACAGACGAAAATCACAAGTTAATTGCAGAAGCGATGCAAGAAATGTGGGCCGAAAACTTGGGTATAGATGTTAAAATCACCAATCAAGAATGGGCCGTATTTCAAGAAACAAGAAATCAACACGCTTATGACTCAATTGCTAGACACGGCTTAATCGGAAGCTACGCAGATCCAACCACGATGCTAGATATATTCACCACCGGAAATGTCCAAAACAGCAGCGACTATTCCAATGCAGCATTCGATACTCAGATGGCTATGGCACGCACGACGGTCGGAAAAGAGAGAATGGATCATCTATACAAAGCCGAAGAAATTTTAATGGCAGACTTGCCTCTCATCCCAGTTTATTATTATGTTAATACTTTGATTGCAGCCGACGAGGTTGAAGGATGGGTGATGGATGTTAAGGGCGGGCTCTGGTTTGGCGATGCCGTTATGTTAGATTTAGAATAATTAGCAAATTAAACTTTCGTATATTACACATATTATAAATTATAAGGAGATATTAAAATGAGTAAAAAACTTTTATCAATGATGGCACTATTAATTTCTGCAACTGCAATGCTTACTGCGTGTGGTGGAGACGACACAGCGACAGCACCAACCCCAACTGGCGAAGTTCAGCTTTCTCCAGAGGGCTATGTAATTGCGCAAGAGCAAGAACTCATATATAATTTAGGTGCAGATCCCCTTACTATCGACCCTCAGCTCAACTCGGCTGTAGATGGCGGTCAAATTATAAACAACACATTTGAAGGATTAATTCGTGATGTTGATGGTGAAATTAGACCAGGAATGGCAGAATCTTGGACTGTTTCCGATGATGGGCTTGTCTATACATTCAAAATTCGTGAAGATGCGCTATGGTCTGATGGCGAGCCTGTTACTGCACATGATTTCGTATTTGGATGGCAAAGAGCTGTAGATCCTGCACTTGCGGCTGAATATGCATATATTATGAGCAGTGCAAATCTCCTTAATGCCGTAGAAATTACAGCCGGTGAGAAAAAGCCAGAAGAACTAGGTGTAAAAGCAATTGATGATAAAACGTTAGAAGTTACTCTTGCTAATCCAACAGAATATTTCTTAGGTCTCACAGGTTTTGCAACATTTATGCCAGTGCGCGCTGACGTTGTAGATTCAGAAGGAATTTGGGCAAAAGACCCTGCAAAAGCAATTTCAAACGGGCCATTTAAATTAGAAAAATATGCTCTTGGCGACGAATTAGTTCTTGTTAAAAACGACAACTATTGGAATGCCGATGCTGTAAAACTAGAAAGAGTTGTATGCAAAATGATCGTTGATGCGTCGACCGCATATACAGCATATCAGGCTGGGCAATTGGATATGCTAGAGTCTGTTCCTACTGCGGAGATTCCAAAGTTGATGGTAGAAAATCCAGAATTTTATATCAATCCGTATATCGGAACATACTATATGGTGCTAAATTTAAACAACGAAATCCTTCAAGATGTAAACGTTCGTAAAGCACTCAACTGGGGAATCGATCGTACTACTATCACCGAAATCACTGCAGCAGGTCAGCTCCCAGCAACAGGATTTGTAGGACCTGGATTTTTCGATGCAGATGGAAATGTATTCCACGAAGTTGCTGGTGACTATGGAGTTCCAGTGCGTGCGGATGTAGAAGCAGCGCAAAAATTCTTGGCAGATGCAGGATATCCAGATGGCAAAGGTTTTCCGAAACTCGAAATTCTTTATAATACCAACGAAGGAAATAAAATCATCGCAGAAGCTATGCAAGCTATGTGGGCCGAAAACCTTGGCATCGATGTAACGCTCACTAATCAAGAGTGGGCTGTCTTCCAAGAAACTAGAAACAACCAAGCTTATGATTCGATTGCAAGACACGGTTGGATCGGCGACTATGTGGATCCAAACACTATGCTAGATATCTTTACCACTGGCAATCCACAAAATAACGGTGGCTATTCAAACCCTGATTTCGACGAACAAATTGCGTTGGCAAGAACAACAGTTGGGCAAGAGCGCATGGATCACTTATACAAAGCCGAAGAAATTTTTATGAACGATATGCCGATCATCCCTGTTTATTATTATGTAAACACCTTAATTGCAGTGGACGAAGTGGAAGGCTGGGAAATGAACTCTCAAGGCAAGTTGTGGCTTGGAGATATCGTAATGCTAGATTTAGATGCAGAATAATCAACTTATAGGGGGGCTGAGTGCCCCTTTTTTATATGCTATTTTTTAATACACACACCCTTTTTGCTATCATTAATAATTTCGGTTAAATTTTCCATTTCTGCTCTCAAATCATCTGCATCTAATTTTGCTATTTCCTTTTGCGTATGTTTCAAAAAATCGGTTTCAACATCCATCAAAGACATTGTGTGTGCAATGCTGGCCTTTTTGGTATCTGCGCCTAATAGGCCAAATTGTGCCTGAAAATCGCTTATCGCCTCCGATTTTGCCAGTAAAAGTTTTTCCTCAATATTTTCAACGTCTAGCATTTGTGGCATATCATTGATTATATCTACCGAACTTTTATAATGCGGATCTCGATACGTATAAATACTTATTGTATTGGGAAATTTGATTTGCATTCCGCTGCCATACGCGCCTTTTTTGATTCTGATCTCAGGCTGCAAATAGTTTTTCGTCGCAAATGCGGCAAGCAGATAGTCTTGTCCGTCTACAAAGTCCTTTTTGGTATCATAATTATATAGCAAATAGTCAACCTGTCCCTTCTTGTAATACACACTGTCTTTAGATATAACCTTAAAGTTGTAGTCTTGTTCTTGCACATCGTGTAGCATATTCTCCTTAATAAATGCTTTCCAGCTGCGATACGTATGCTTCACTTCAGATTTGTCACCAATAATAGCCACAGAAGAATCTTCCGTCGGTGCCAGCTTGTTGGCGACTTCAAATGTTTTTTCGATATAGTTTGGCTGCATTCCCTTTTTGCATTCAAGCGCAAATTTATAAAACGGGTAATGTGCCTCATATAAATATCGCTTTGCGCCGCTGCCAGTGCCATTTGTCAATTGCATTAATGTGGTAATGATATCGTTTTGAAATTCACTATAAAATTTGGATATTATCTTTTCGATTTGCATAGAATGCCAGTGCTCGTCCTTGCCCTTTAGATATTGCTGCACTTCCTGAAGAAGCTCTGTCTGATTGGTCTCATTATCCGTCACTATTTCGATTTTCTGATACGGCCTATACTCCTCTTCGTCCTCAAACGCGACAATCTTCGAGTTTAATATTCCCTTAAACGGCGTCATCTCTCGCCCGGCCTCTTGAAGCAAAAAGCTATACAAAAATAAATGCGGAAGCTCTTCTTGTGGAATATGCGATGTATTTAGATACAATTCTGTGGTCAATAAATTTGTGTCCGCATAATACAAACTATAGTCTATATCCTGATGCTCATGTTCCCTTTTCTTAATATCATATCCTATAATCATTTTCTTAAGCTCAGTTGGCTCCAACACCTTCTGGTCATACGTTTTCTGCCATTCTCTCATAGAGGTAACTATATTAGTCCACTGATCCTGATCGATTGCAGCTATTTCTAAGGGATTTGCCGGAGCCGCATCATTGCTAGGCATTAAGTTGATATTCACACACTGTGCCTGCCTAAATATCTCGCTTCCGGCAATCTCGTCAACGTCCGATAAATGCTCTATATACTTGTGCGTTGTATAATACGACATCTGATCCACATCGTGAACCCAATTCGAAACCATCGTATGCGTTATATCAAGCCCCCGCGATATGTTCATTTCTTCGTTAGCCAACTCTAACTTAAGCTGCCTTATAACGTCTTGTTCTAACAAAATATCTTCGGGTCCATCAAATAGAGCTGCTAATTCTTCGTCTATAATGGTACGAACATGGGTTATTTCTTCGGGATTTACCTTAGATACAATAATGGAATATATAGGGTTGACCAGTTCTTGGTCCTTAAAAATTTCGATTTGCTCTATGCCGCGAGTTTTGAGATTTCTGCGAAATTGAGAATTGGGATTGATTACATAGGTGTTTAGCCACAAATCTAATTCTATCATTTTAATCGCATCCATTTTGTCGGGCATAACAAAGCTTTTTATAACATACGCATCTTGCTCTTCTGTGCTATATGTCAACTCCGTATCTGTATATTTCAACGTCGGGCTAGTATTAACTGCTATGGCCGTGGCAGATGCGTCTCCTTCGGCATCCAACAAATAGGTGTCAATTATCTTGAGCGTGTCGTTTATATCTAAATCTCCATAAAGGGCAATCATCATGTTTTGCGGGTAATAATAGCTTTTATATGTGTCTACAAATTGCTGATATGTTAGTTTGGGTATTTCGGCTACATCCCCGCCGCTATCGTTTTGGTAATGCGTTCCCTCGTAAACTGTTTTGCGTATGTTTCGATACAAGATGCGACCCAACTGGCTGTTGGCACCCTTCATTTCGTTATAAACAACGCCACCATATTTGTCTGTATTTGGGTCAAAATAAAAAGACTCCTCATAAAAACTGTGCGGCGAATTCAACATGTTTGGGTTAAACACGCTATCGAGATATACTTCTAATAATCCATAGAAGCTCTCTTCATAAGGAGTCTGAAACGGATACAGTGTATAATCTGCAGCTGTTTGTGCGTTCATATATGTGTGGGGAAAATTGGCATTTGCATCAAAGAATAGCGTTCCGCTGGGAAATTTCTTAGATCCAGTAAATACGGTATGTTCGATAATATGATTTACACCTGTATTGTCTGTTGTTGGTGTACGCACTCCCAAACAAAATGTGGCAAGCTTATCTTTGTTTTCCACCCATTTGATGCTCATCTGTGTTGGCGTATGCACATATGAATGAATCTCGTCTAGGTTGTATACGCTAGTTTGTTCCTCTATGAAATTTTTGGGAATAGCGTAAACATTGGTACTGATTAAAATTGTGGTAATCGCTAGTAACTGCTTTAGCATATGCATGGCATGCACCTCGTTCATTATAATTATCTATTAGGGTGTGCATTTTTGAAGATTTTAATACATTCTAATTTCAGCAAATTAAAAACCCTCTACAGCAGAGGGCTATGAAAAGACAATTCGAGAGAGTCGCAAAATTAAGTTGGCGCCATCCCAAATTAAATTGAAGTCTGTGGTTTTTCCTATATCAACTACCCGATCGATTCCTCGAATACCGCGTACAACAACAGCATCTGCTATAGCTGCAGTTCCTGCATATGCAATGGTCTGGTATTTTTTGTCAGCAATGGAGAGCAAGTCTTCGATGTCGGTTGCTACATATTCAACGAAACTACCTCCAGCAGTATAAAATTTTGCCACATCCGCAGTGAGAGAAGCCACTTCAAGTCGTGTGATATAGTTATCTGCTACCACAATCGATGCGTCATCTAGTTCAATGGCTGCTCGACATGCATTGGTGTACTTGTCAACGGCAACAACAGTTTCGAGCGAATATCGAGCCACCACCTGATCGTAAACTGCAGCCCAAAATTTTGTTTTTGCCGCGGCAACTGCAGTCTCGTCACCTATCCAATAAACTAATCGTGGCGATGTGCATGCGTTTTGATCATACAAATAAGTGTCGTTATAAAATCCCTCTGCCAACTTTGAGAGGTCGTCCATTTGCTCGATGAATTCTGCATCAACAACTGCCACTGAGTAGCGGTCTGCAAAAGTAATATCAAAAGCGCGAGGGGCAATCTCTGCCTTCCTCACTGCAGCTATCGTGTCGTCACCGCCCCATATCATTCGTACATCGCACATGGCAGAAAGGGTAGCCGTCGCCTCGGCATTAGCAGAAGGATATTGAACGATGGTTGCATACTCCGCCGGAAATCCTGTCTGTGCAGTAGCGGCTTCTATTGCAGCAACAATGATGGCTGTCTGATCAAAATCCTTGCTGGAGATTTTCACTATCGATGCGTTTCCGGCAAGTAACGCAGCAACAAGAGAGTACGCAAAGTTTATTGGCACGTTGCTCGGTGCGATATGAAAGCAAAGGCCTTGTCCCACTCGTGATGCTGTATCGTATTTTTGTGACATTGCTATAAGATTTTTGTGCCTACAGAAAAAAGCAAAGGTGACGATATCGGGAAATGCTCTAACGGTTTTATCTTTCATCAATACATCAGATATTGTAGCCAAGAATTCTATTGCATCAGGATCAAACGGTCTTAATGCTGCAGCTTTCTGAGCAGATGCTATGTCTCCGCATAATACAATTATGTTATTATTTTCCATAAGTGTCACTGCACCCCCTTAGTTCGGCGTTTTTAATTCTGCCAAAGATCTTAAAATACTTGCCCAACCTTCCGCAAGGGCAGTCGTCCTCGCCGCAAATCATTCCTTCGTCTTCTGTTAATAAAATGTGACCGGGATATGAGTATGGCAAAATGGATACGACCTCGATTAAGCCGCGTTCCCCAATCTTGGCAACGGAAAAATCGCGGGGGTTGCGTATACAAATATCGCTAAAGATGCTGCTATGAAGGTTGCCCTCGCTGCATTCGACGTAGATAGTGCCCGTCTGTTCGACCATGCCGTAGTAGTCGTGGATGCTGCGTATGCCACAAACTTCGTTAAGAGCTTGGTGAAACTTCTCTGCACTAACAGCTTGATCAATGAGTTTTTTCCAGCCACCGCCATGAAATAAAATAGCTTCTGATAAGTCGGGGCGATAATCCGATTCAAGAAGTGCTTTATAAAAATGTTGCCAAATCATAAATGTAAATCCAAACAAGAAAATCGGTTTTCCAGAATGCTTCGCCAAAAATAGTTTTAAGCCCTCAACATCCAAGTTCATATCATCATCAAAAGCGAAAATTTTATCTCTAGCAAAAATAGAAAAGCCTATGATTCCCGCACCTCTGGCAGAAAACATTTGACGGTTTTTAACCACCCCGCTACTGTCTAATATAATCATAGGAAGTCTGCCCTTGCCTATAAAGTTGGCAACGATTTTGGTCAAAGTTTTGGTTTGAATATTGCTAGTAGTTTTGTCAAGGAAAATTTTGGAAACTTGCTGCCCAGTGGTGCCAGAGCTGGTGAGCGTTTTAAAAAGTATTTCGTCAGGAACGCTTTTGAGGTTGTATTCCTTAAATAATCGAACTGGAATAAATGGTATGTCGGTATAGCTTGCAGCTGATGCCGCATCAAAATTGAATGCATCGAGGAGTTTCTTATACTCAGGGCAATTTTCATAGTGATGTTGCGTTAGATCTATAAGTAGTTCGGAGATCCATCGTTGCTTAGTATTTTTATTCATAGAGTATGGTGCTAAGTTTAAAATTTCATCATAGTCAATCATATGACCTCCTGGTTTTTCTTAGGCAGCGCACGCTCAATACACTGCCTAAGCATCGGATTATGGTATTTGCAATTCCGTATACAATGTTTTTCCTGCATCGTTTTTAGGTATTGCAGCTACAGAAGTATATTGGAATGCGGCAGAGTTTAGGGATGTCTTTTCGGCAAGGAATTTTCGCATAGCTTCTCCAGCAAATGCGTCGGTTGTAAATATCCATAGCGCATCATCAACTCCGCCTACAGCACATTCGATTGTTGGAAACGCGGTCTTTAACATACGTTCGGCTTCATCCAAATTTACACGGTTGCCATATATTTTAAGGAAGCGTTTCTTTCGACCCACGATATAGAAATAGCCATCTTCATCAAATTCTGCCATATCGCCAGTATCTAATACCCCTTGGCGCTCATCGCCTTTAGCTAGGTCGACCGCAGACTCCGCATATCCTAGCGTTACGTTATCGCCATAATATATAAGCTCGCCTGTTGTAAATGGTGTAGTAATCTGATTACCTTCTTCGTTTATCAAAATTAATTTGCCGCCTGGAATTGCAATGCCCATGCTGCCAATTTTTGTCAAATTCTTGTCTGCAGGCAGATAGGCCATTCTAGCTGTTGCCTCACATTGACCATACATAACCACAAACTGGCGACCCGTCTCCTCCGCATATTTGGCAAACGCATCATGAAGCGATGGTAACAATTTTCCTCCAGCCTGTGTCATAGTTCGTAAACTAGGCAGCTTCATTTTGAAAAAGCGCAGCTTGTCGAGCATCTCATACGTATATGGAACTCCTCCAAAGCTCGTTGCTTCGCGTTCCTTAAAAAACGTCCAAAATTCTTTTTGTGTAATCGATTTGTTGGTGATTAAAATAGTCGCGCCGACCAGCAGATGCGAATTGATTATACTTAGTCCGTAGGTGTAATTCATCGGCAGCGTTGTAATAGGTCTCTCGGTTTGATCGATTTCTAAATAGTCTGCGATGCTCGCTGCATTAGAAAAAATATTCTTGTAGCTTTGGCGAACAAATTTGGGGCTGCCGGTGGATCCGCTTGTGGTTAACAACAAAGCGAGTTCGTGATATATTGGTGTCGTATTATTTGGATTGCTCAGCAAAACAAAGCCATATTTTTCATATACCAATCTATAATCTGCGTATCTGGCGGCCAATTCTTTTGGAACCCACAAATATTTGGGTTTATACTGCTCTATCAGATACTGCTCTTGTGTTGGATCCATCGAAGCGCTCAGTAATGCGGGTACGCATCGGCTGGCTATTGAAGTTACGTATCCTACAAAATCACCCATCGTGTTATTGCATAAAATAAAAAGTAAGGAGCGAGTGGCCATATGCGCTCCCAAAGTAGCGATTTCGTCTGCTAGTTGATTATAGGTCAACGAAACCCCCGATTCATCAATTGCTGCTACGTTGGTAGCGTATTTTTTAAAATTCCACATCGTATTTCTCCGCTAAAATTTCTTTGCCCTTGTCAAAAGAGCTCAGATCAACGATATCATCAGTTTCCATCATAATATCAAATGCCTCTTCGATTTCGTTTACTAGGTTAAAGTGGCCAACGCTATCCCAGTCATCGATATCGTGATATTTGAGCACCTTTGCTTCTTCGGCACTAATGTCAAATGTATCAATAAAAATTTTTAAATACTTTTCATTGTTGTCCATAACAAATCTCCTTTACGAATTGATTAATCTCTTGATTTCCGCCACTAGCGGCTCGCCCTTCAAATTATTTTTTTCGAGGCAATAGTCAAATGTACCAGCCATATCATACTTGGCATCCAGTCCAATGCGCCTCAACTTAGGAAATTTTTCTCGCAAAATAACTTGATCGGATATGAAGCTGCCCAAGCCACCTTTTTTGCGGTGCTCCTCAACGGTAATTATCATATCACTCTTGCAAATCTCATCCAAGCTAGTATCATCAATCTGTGAAAGCGTATGCACATTCCATACTGCAGCATGTATTCCTTCTGCAGCCAAAGCCGATGCTGCAACGAGACAGTGATATACTGAAGTGCCCGCAGCCAGTAATGCTATATTGCCATCCTCTTTTAAGCATATGGGTTTGCCAATAACGAAATCATAATCTTGCTTATATACAATTGGGTTTGAAGCATCTCCGGTAAGCCTTATATAAACTGGCCCATCGTACTCGGCAGCTGCGATCACGGCTTTTTGCGCTTCAACACTGTCGGCAGGTGAGAGAATTGTAATATTGGGAATGGCACTTAGCGCGGCTACATCTTCTAGTGCGTAATGACTATTGCCTAGCATTCCCGAAGAAAATCCACAGTTGATAGAAACCAATTTGATGTTCTCCTTCATGTACCCCATAAAGTTTTTGACAAATTCATTTGCTCTCATCACATTAAAATTAGCGAAGCTCGCAGCAAACGGTATAAATCCTTCTGAAGCCAATCCCGCAGCGATTCCAACCATGTTTTGTTCTGCAATACCTACATTAAAAAATCGATCAGGATGCGCCGAAGCAAACCGTTCGAGTCTACAAGAACTTTTTAAATCTCCAGTCAATGCACAAATTTTATCGTTAGATTTTCCTAGCATATCTATGGCAACACCAAGAGCTCCGCGTTGTCCCAACAAACTAAGAGTGCGAGCCGTTTTTTTAAATTCCTTGTCTGTCATACTGTCACCTCATCTTGTGTAACAATCATTTCCGCAACATTAATACTTGTCGCATCATCAACTTCGGCGATGTTTAGCTCTGCTAACGCGGCATCGAGCTGATCCTTAACCAATCGCGTATGATGCCACTCATTATTGGCTTCCATAAACGAAATTCCCTTGCCTTTTATTGTGTTGGCATAGACCAATAGCGGCTTGTTTGCAGGCTTGAGGCTAAAAGCTTCTCGCAGTTGATCACAATTATTTCCGTCTATAGAAGTAACGCTCCAACCACAGGCTGCCCACATGGCTGGCAAATCACAAGATAGTACTTCTGCAGTAGGTCCATCTAGCTGGAATTTATTGGCATCTACGATAGCTATCAAATTGGTAAGCTTTGCAGACCCCGCAAACATTGCAGCTTCCCACACCGAGCCTTCGTTACATTCGCCATCGCCCAACAGTACATATACTCGGTCATCAGCACCGGTAATTCTCGCCGCCAACGCCTTGCCAATACCAAAGGAGAGCCCCATTCCAAGGCTGCCGGTAGAACATTCTATGCCGATATCCAAATTTTTAGAAGGATGCGTAGATAAGATTCCGCCATCTTTGCCAAATGAAAACAGTTGCTCTTTGGTTATCAATCCTGCTTCATATAAAACTGTGTAATACCCAATGCCCCCGTGGCCCTTGCTCAATATAAAACAGTCGTTGGGGCGCTTAATATCAAAATAAATTACCTTTAAAATTTCGATAATAGAAAGCCCGGCACCAATGTGGGCACCAGAGTTTCCCTTGCTGTATGCCATTTCTAACAAATTTCGTCTCATATCATTGCAAACTTTGATATCTGACTCCATTGCAACCTCCTTCTAATTTCTAATTAGTCCACCATCCACAACAATAACTTGTCCCGAAATAAAGTTAGATTTCTCCGATGCCAAAAAAACCGCCGCATTAGCAACATCGGCAGGAGTACCCATCCGTCTCATATCGGTTTGATTCACTTGCTCTTCGACAAACTGATCGTCTTGGAGCTTAATCATGTCAGTTTGAATAACTCCAGGCGCAATGCAGTTAACACGAATGTTGTTTCCGGCCAGCTCCTTCGAGAGTGCTTCCGTCATTGAGATCATGGCAGCCTTTGAGGAGCAATAAATACTACGACCGAATCGTACGTCTTTGCCGGCAATAGAAGCGATATTGATTATGCTACCACCACCGTTTTTCATCATAAGACGAGAGATATTTTGCATCAGTATAAATGGTGCGAACAAATTAACCTGAAATATTTGCTCGAGCTCTGCCATTGTAGATCGATGAAATAACGAATTATGAACTATGCCGGCATTGTTAACGAGCGCATCAATAGGCATCTTCTTTTTCATAAACTCACGCATAGCGTTCTTTACTGCATCTGCGTCAGATAAATCAAAATATATTGGCTCGATTGCAACTTTGTAGGTATCAGCTAATTTGCCTAGATGCTCTGTAAACTCTGCAGTTTCTTGTCGGGCGTGAGCAACTACTGCAGCGCCATTGCTTGCGTATGCTTCTAATATTGCGGCACCAATTCCGCGGTTACTTCCTGTAATTAATGCGGTTTTTCCTTCTAATAACATAGCTCATCCTTTCTAATTCTAAACAATACTGGGTCTGTCTTGATCTGAGTCGGCCTTAAAAAATAAAGTTTCGTCGGGTTTATAATGAACCCATATATCGATGTTGCGCTTCAAAAATGGTTCAAAATAATTTGGAATTATATTTGCATCGTTGGCGAGGCGCTCTACAAATCCTGCCGCCAAAATATATTCCGCAGTAAATCCGTGTTCATAAAAATCAATATATTCATAATTGCCTGCTATAAGCAATTGGGCCAAATTTGCACCCACCATAGCAAAAAGTTTTTGGTCTCCCAGAAAATCTACAATTCTGAGGATGGCTCTATCTTCAACCTGAATTGCTCTGATTATAACAACGGCATTTGCAGCGTCGGTAGGCATAGCGCCCGTAGGCTTAATTGCAAAGACCTGATATTTATATATGGGATGATTGTAGTATCGATATTCTATATACGCCGCATCTTTGCGAGGGATCTGCGGATGTTTTGCGATATCAAACGCGGCCACAAAATCTGATGCCGAATGCAGTGGCACAAGCGTTGCCCCAGTAGAAATTGTAGTCGATGCCAAATTTTCTATGCTAGCAATTTTGAAATCTACCATTTCTGGGTTCAGCATATAAAAGTGACGCATCTTGGCACATTGATCCTTAAACAAACGTTCTCTGATGGGAACTGTAGTGTTGATATTTAACCCGCTGCCCAAATGATTTTCGGCACCAGTTAGCGATAGAATGCGTTTGCCTAGCTCGATACCTAAAAACGGCATGTTTTCGCGTTCATCCTTGACCTTCCAAAGGCTGCCCCATAGATCAGGAGAAGCGCCTCCTTTGGCACAATTTAAAAAGCAGAGAATGCCTTCTAGAGAATTGGTAGATTTTTTGATAGCAAGAACCGCGTTAATTTTGTTCCCTTCTCTGAATTCATATTCAAACAAAATCTCGTTGCTACCTAAGATATGACCCTTTTTCCAATAATTGTCAATAAATTGCATAATGGCAGCTTGATCATCTGCAGTTGCTAATCGAATATCATAAACTTCATCATATTTATTCATCGGAACCTCCTTTCAAGAATGGTGATCTTAGTATTACCCTTTTTCTCAATATTTATAAGCATAAAAAAGCTACACTGAAACTTACATAGTGTAGCTTAATTTATCTATTTCATGTTCATTGCCATCAAATTTTTTATAACAGCATATTCTACTTGAGTAGAGGATAATCCGGTTAGCAGTTCGATGCCCTCCTCATAATGTTTAATTGTATAAATATGAAAGCGACTGTCTTTGATACTGTTTAAAATTTCGTCTGACAAAACCAAATCTACCGTATTTTGATGAGGAATAATAACGCCCTGATCACCAGTTAGCCCCTTGCTTTGGCAGGCTCTAAAGAATCCCTCGATTTTTTCGTTGAGCCCCCCCACGGGTTGGATGCAGCCATATTGATTGATAGACCCAGTTACTGCCAAGTTTTGCTTAATAGGAATATCCGCAATGCTGGAGATAATAGCATAAAGCTCCGCACTAGAGGCACTGTCGCCGTCGAGCCCACCATAGCTTTGTTCCATGCATATCTTGCAGCTCAAATTAAGATCAATATGTTTGGCGAATCGATTTCCGATAAAGCCTTCTATAATTTCGACGCCCTTGGTGTGAATTTCGCCGCTTAGCTTCGCAACTTTTTCGATGTTAATAATACCTTTTTTGCCTCTATATGAAGTTGCAGTAATCTTTGCAGGTTGCCCCAGCGAGTATTCACCTAAATCGTATACGCAAAGACCGTTAATTTCTCCAACTTTAGCGCCACTTACATCAATCAATGTTCTCTCCAGTAAATAATCCTCGGCGGCATTTTTGTGAACTTTATTTAACAATGTTTTGTGAAAATTATCCACCGCATCGATATCAGCGGCAGTAATTTCGTCTGCTGCTATAGAATTGGCTTCCTCAATAAACTTCATTATTGGTCTAAAGTCTAAGTTGATTTTGTCGGAGCGTTCCTGAGTTTTTCTAATTGCACGCAACAGTGCGGCGGTTGTAACCGGTTTGAGATTTTTTGCCTTTGTAAATTGTTGAACTTCGTATCCAATCACTTCTACCATATTTTTTGTGTAAGCAACGCAATCAGCAAAGTCAATTCTCAACTTAAATAGTTCATCAAACATAGCACTATATTCTTTGAGTGCTTCGTGGTGATAATGTGAACCAACCATAATAATGCGAACGTTGGCAGTAATTTTTGCGGGCTCCAGCATTTTGGGTTTATTGATCGTGTCGCTTTTAATATCTTTCATAGCAATAAAGCCGGTCTTGAGTGTTTTGGCGATGGCATCCCAGCCGTCTATGCGTTCAACAATATCGGCAGCCTTTACAATCAAAAAGCCGCCGCGTGCCTTATGAAGCTCTCCTGCTATAATATTAGATACTTCTGGAGTATCGTTAATGACGATGTTTCCTAGCAAAGAGCTATAATCACATTCGGTGGCTAATATTACTGGAGCGCCTTTTGTTGCGCCGTTATCAACAATTACGTTTACTTCGTATCGCTTTAAAAATTCATCTATATCGAGACCACCTAGCATAGGCAATAATGCGCTTAAGGCTGATTCACCTTCTGGATTATCGGCTGGCGGAGCAAATGTCTCGGCGTTTTCTAGGATGTCATCAGAAATGTTTTGAAAATATTGTAGCAATTCTGGGTAGGCACTATACTTTGTTTTAAGTTTGTGTAAAGGGGCACTGATTTGTTTCAGGAGTTCCTCTTCGAAAATGTTTGTTAATGCAGTATCCAACTGGTCATCTAAGTCATGAATCTTAGTAATGGTAATTTGTGCCAATTGCTTTACAAGCGCTGCGTTCGCCTCAGAATATTTTATCTTATGCCCAGATGCAACAAAAGACCAGCCGCCATCCACATCCTTAATCTTAAACCCCAATTTTAAGACTTCGGTTTTTAAGGCAGCAAATAATTCGTCCTTTGCAATATCATTGGCATTAACCAGATCTTGCTCCTGAGATAAAGTATTCGAAAATTTGAGTTCGTTTTTCAAAAATGCGGTAAACTCCTTTAGGTCATTGCTAAGACGCGCACCGACTCCGGCTGAGATATATACAGCATTAGGTTTGTTTGGCTCATCAAAATTAAATACGTAACATAAATCATCTGGGGTCTCTAGTGAAGTGGCCTTGTCTTCAATCATTTGTCTGATTTTGTCTAAAAAATGGTCTTCGCTTGCGATAAAAATACTATAATCGTTTAAATTTAAAGCAAAATTTAGCGCAGAAACATCTTGTTGTATAAAGTAATGATTTTCAGAAATTTGTTCTGTAGTATCGAAAACAAAATCTGAAGGTTGAAATAAATCTTTCACTTGTAGCCATGTAAGTTCCATAATTTTCACCCCTCTTTAGATTATATAATATGACAGAGGGTTGTATATATCTACAAGTTTTGCTGAGGTTGACAAATAATTTTTTGAAGCTTATTGTCCGGTTCGAATATTGTTCACTGTAATTGCTTTGATTTCCAGGTCATCAAACGTTGCAGTGGTGCCCTTTCCAACGGGAGATTGACACGCCAGACCTGCGTAGATGGTTTTGTTAAAGGGGATGTTAAAAAGCCTAACCATGTTGTAAACCTCTCCATCTAATGAATAATGAAATGAGATATTATTTTTTACTCGCACGGCCTTGAGATACACATATTTTTGACGGATGTTACAGCCGTTGGCATCATCAGAAAAGTTTTCGGTAACTACACTCACAACGGCAATAGTGGCAAAATCAGTTTGTTCAAAACACACCTTTGCCCATAAATTTTCATCGCTCATTAGCATCAAAACTCCAGAATCGTAGGTGTAGGTAAAATCCACTTCGACTTTTACAGTTATTACAAAATCTCCAGTAATTTCTTGGAACAAAAAAGGTGCGTTGCCTCTTCGAATAACAGAATCTGTATTGGTATCGTATCCAACAAAGAAGTCTGTCTCTGCAGCGGCGGTAAGAGTAATTTTTCCAGATTTATGCACTTTTTGTGATCCGTTTGCAGAATTTAAGAATTTCATTTTCATTAAAATCATCTCCTTTACAGATGGTGTAATAAGAATAGTTTCTCCAAAAAAGTATTTTTTAGTAAATCGAGGTTATAATATTACTATGATAAAAGAAGTGAAAAATAAAAAACAATTTTTGGAGCTATTGCTTTTGGCAGATGAGCAAGAAAGTATGATTGACAGATATTTAGAAAACGGGACTATGTATGCGCTATATGATGAAAAAGTTTTGCGAACTATTTGCGTAGTTGCAGTAGTTAAGGGCAAAACGGCTACTCTCGAAATAAAAAATATTGCAACAGTACCGGAGTTTCAGCGTTGCGGTTACGGTTATGCTATGATAGAATATCTCGCGAACGCATATGCAGATGACTTTGCGGAGATTATAGTGGGAACTGGTGAGAGTCGATTGACTATTCCATTTTATGAAAAGTGCGGCTTTACTAGATCACATGTAGCGAAAAATTTTTTTGTAGATAATTATGATCATCCGATTTATGAAAATGGAATACAACTGGTGGATATGATATATCTAAAAAGAACATTATAAATAGGAAGGAATTTTGTATGAAACATTTTGAATGGACCAATGCCCCAAAAGATTTTGTTATATCAGAAGATAGAGTGGAAATCGTGACGCAACCGCATACGGATCTATGGCAGAGAACTTTTTATCACTTTAGAAATGATACGGCACCAATTCTGCAAATGTCGACAGATAAGCAATATTTTTCGTTTGTGGTAAAGACGCAGTTTGATAGCAAGCATCGGTATGACCAGTGCGGCATTGCTATGTATTTGGATTGTGATAATTGGTTTAAGGCTTCTATAGAAAAGGAAAATGATCAGTTTGGGCATTTAGGAAGTGTTGTAACAAACAATGGATATTCAGATTGGGCAACAACAGAAATTGCCGCTAACATTACTTCGATGTGGTACCGATTAAGTAGGCGAGAAAACGATTTTCGCATCGAATGTTCTAAAGACGGTATAAACTTTTCGCAGATGCGTATCTTTCATATGTTTAACGTCGCAGAAATAATTCGATTTGGGATATACGCAGCGAGTCCAGAAGAATCTTCGTTTAGGGCAACATTTACAAATATGGAAATTTTAGATTGTATTTGGATGCCTCATGATGGACAAAAACCAGATTAATGAAAAAAAAGTTTAAAAAATATCGAAAAAAAACTAAATAGGGCGTTGCATACAATTCGAAGGCATGCTATAATGGCCTAGTTATTTGACGAATGCTCCGCTGGAAAGTTTTTTCTATGAACATTTATGATAAAGGAGAAAAATTATGAAAAATGCAATAATTGCTGAAATTGAAAACGCACAACTAAAGAAAGATGTGCCAGAATTTAAAGTAGGAGACTCTGTTCGTGTATATGCGAGAATTAAAGAGGGTCAAAGAGAACGTATCCAAATGTTTGAAGGCGTTGTATTGAAACGTCAAAACGGTGGAATTCACGAGACATTTACAGTCAGAAGGATGTCTTATGGTGTTGGGGTCGAAAAAATGTGGGCACTACATTCGCCAAACGTAGAGAGAATAGAAGTTATAAGACGAGGTAAAGTTAGACGTGCTAAACTAAACTACTTACGTGAGCGTGTGGGTAAACGTGCAAAAGTTAAAGAATTAGTAAGATAAACACCAGGGGCTTATTAGAGTCCCTTTTTTATTAGCAAAGGGAAATATAATGAACATACAATGGTATCCTGGTCATATGACCAAAACAAAACGATTAATAGAAGAAAATATAAAATTAGTAGACGTTATAATAGAGCTACTTGATGCGAGAGCACCTAAAAGCACCAAAAATCCTGATATCGATAAGTTTGCGAAGAACAAACCCAAAATTCTGATGCTTAACAAAGCCGACCTCGCAAACCCGGCCATTACAAAAGAGTGGATAAAGTATTATGAAAACGAAAACACAAAAGTAATTCCGGTAACGTCTACCACAGGTCAAGGAATTAAAGAAGTAACAGAAGCGGCACGAGAACTACTAAAAGAAAAAATAGAAAGAGATTTAAAGCGTGGCCGAATATATCGCCCAATTAGAGCTATGGTGGTGGGTATTCCAAATGTAGGCAAGTCGACTTTTATTAATTCGTTGGTGGGTAAGGGTGCAGCAAAAACTGGTGATAAGCCAGGGGTAACAAAAGGAAAACAATGGATAAAAATGAAAAAAGGAGTGGAGCTTTTAGATATGCCAGGTATATTATGGCCCAAATTTGATGATCAAGAGATTGCCAAAAAACTTGCTTATTTGGGCTCTATAAATGATTCAATTCTAAATATACAGGACCTTGCTATAAATTTTATAGGATTAGCAAGAGAAAAATTTGGAGATATATTTTTTAAGAGATACGCAATTGCAAATATCGAAGACTTAAATGATCATGAAATTTTAATAGAAATTGGAAAAAAACGTGGCGTTCTCGCTCAAAAAGGAGAAGTGGACGAAACGAGAGCTGCGAAGATTATTATTGATGATTTTAGAAGCCAAAGGATAGGCAATATAAGTTTGGAAAGACCAGTGTTAGAATCTAAAATAAAGTAAAAGCTATTTTGTTGAATGAGGGGGAACTCTATGAAAATAACTAATTATAAGTCGTCATCTATTTCTCAAAAAACTCAAGTATCAACATCAAAGGCAATCGAGAACAATTTGAAAGATGGTCAAATCGAAGGAAGTGTTTCTCGCGAGAATGGCAAAACCTTACTAGAGCTAGCTAATGGCGAAAAGATAGAAGTGAAATTACAAGCTGATGTGCCAATGGGCAAAGCCATGACTTTTTCGGCCTTTAAAAATGCTGCAGGAGAAATAATTTTAAAGCTTTCGCCTGCTACGCAAAAATCGATAATTATGGATAATCTAGTGCGAAATTTACAGCTTCCAGATACGCCGCAAATGAAAGAGTTAATAAGCTTATTTATGTCAAAGTCGCTGCCTCTGGATAGGCAAGATTTAATTAAGGCGAATTTCGCGGTAAAGACATTTGATCTTCCCGCGCAGACGATAACAAATTTAGCTGAAAAATCGTTAAACCTTACTTCTGGACAACTGGAGATCGCAAAAAATCTACAACAAAATGGTACATTGCCGTTGGCGCAGAATATATCAGATTTAATTGAGTTGTTACCAAATCAGAAAGTATTAGAATTTTTAGCGAACAAATTAAATTTGCCAACCAATAATGCGGCGACCACTGCCACTCCGGCCAATGCGGCGACCACTGCACTCCGGCCAATGCGGCGACCACTACAACTCCGGCTAATGCGGCGACCACTGCCACTCCGGCTAATGCGGCGACCACTGCAACTCGGCCAATGCGGCGACCACTGCACTCGGCTAATGCGGCGACCACTACAACTGCGGCCAATGCGGCGACCACTACAACTGCGGCCAATGCGGCGACCACTACAACTGCGGCCAATGCGGCGACCACTACAACTGCGGCTAATGCGGCGACCACTACAACTCGGCTAATGCGGCGACCACTGCCACTGCGGCTAATGCGGCGACCACTACAACTGCGGCCAATGCGGCGACCACTACAACTGCGGCTAATGCGGCGACCACTACAACTGCGGCTAATGCGGCGACCACTGCACTCAGCCAATGCGGCGACCACTGCCACTCGGCTAATGCGGCGACCAACTACAACTGCGGCCAACGCGGCGACTAATGCGGCCAACGGCGATGCAACATTAAGTGATGCGGTAAAAGAGTTGTTGTTTGGAACCGAAGTTGAAAGCTTTGCCGACATAAAGCTCGATGATGCTGTACGAGATTTAAATGAGCTAGTTGATGTGATAGAAGAAGTTGTTGAGGAATTGGATGAAGCAAATAGAGCAGTGCCACGAGAGCAGCTGGATGTAATAAAAGAGCAAGTAGAAGTGATAAATAAATTAGAGCAGGCAAATTTTGAATTTATCTCACCATTACTGCATAGCCAAATAGAAAAAGGGACAGTACATTTTTTTGAAGAAAAATCGGGCGGTGGCGGACGGCACAAAGGCGGGTTATATATTGTGGTGGCCTTAGATATGGACTCTTTGGAGCATCTGGAATTTCATATACATAAATTTGATAAGCAACTAGATATTCAAATCTATGTAGAAAACGACCACATCAAAAGCTATTTAACCTCATATGCAGGGAGCTTTATGAAAGTAGTAGAAGAAGCTGGATTTGTGACAAGTAATTTGCGGATAGATTCGATGGAACAGAAAGAATTGAAAAAAGAGACGACGGCAATGCTATCAAATTTTGATTTTAGAGTTTAATATTAATGAGGTGATTGTATGGAAGACGTGATATTTTGTAAGGGTGGCGGATGCACAGCAAAATTGGGGCCGCAAGCACTTAAGACCATATTGGCAAAACTAGAAAAGAAGAGTGACCCCAATTTATTGGTGGGATTTGAAAGCGCAGATGATGCGGCAGTATACAAAGTTTCTGATGATATAGCCATAGTACAGACGCTAGACTTTTTTCCGCCGATGATAGAAGACCCGTATATCTTTGGGCAAATAGCTGCAACAAATGCGCTATCCGATATATATGCAATGGGTGGAGAGGTGAAGACAGCGCTGAATATAGTGGGATTTCCAGAGAAGATGGACCTAAACATTTTGGGGAAAATTTTACAAGGCGGAAACGAAAAAGTAACGGAAGCGGGAGGAGTTTTATCGGGTGGGCATTCGATATTTGATGATACAGTGAAATATGGCCTTTCGGTAATGGGAGTAATTCATCCAGATAAAATATTTCAAAATAATACGCCCAAAATGGGAGACAAATTAATTTTAACCAAGCCGTTGGGAGTGGGTATATCGTGTACTGCCTATAACACAAGGCATATGATAAAAGATCAAAAATTACAAGATTTGGTAGATTTAGCTATTGAGAAAGCGATAAAATCTATGACCACATTAAATAAGTATGCAGCAGACGTGGCAAAGAGATACCGAACGAATGCGATGACAGATGTAACAGGGTTTGGATTTTTGGGTCATCTAACAGAAATGATAGGAACAGAATTTGGCGCACAGATCTATGCCGCGGACGTGCCTTATATAGAAGAAGCGCAGGTGTTAGCAGATGAATTTTTTATTACAGCGGCTGCGCAACGGAACCGAAATTTTGTGGGCGACAAAATTAAATTTTGTAATATAGAAGCGTCGTTTACAGAAGTACTTTTTGATCCGCAAACTTCGGGAGGATTGTTGATTAGTATAAATCCAGCAGATGCACAAGAAGCGTTGGCAGAGTTCAAAAAGCTGGGATTGCCATGTAATATAGTTGGCGAAATTGTCGCAGGTGATAAAATCGTTGTGGAAACGGAGAGAGTGTAAGTGCAATATATATATAATGGCAAGATTTTGTTTAAGGGCAAAGTACTTCATAACAAGGCAATAATATTTTCTGATAAGATTGAGAAAATTGTGGAAGCGGACTCGGCGACATTGCGAAATTTGGTGGGAATAGATGCGAAGGGAAAATATATTTCTGCAGGATTTATAGACATCCATATTCATGGCTATGCCGGATTTGATACGATGGACGGGACAGGGCAAGCGATAACAAAGATAGCCGAGGGTATTGCAGCGAACGGGGTAACAGCCTTTTTGCCAACAACTATGAGTATGCCCAAAGCTGCAATTGAGAGAGCATTGAATGCAATCCAAGAAGTGCGTAAAACTCAAAGTAGCGGGGCAGAAGTTTTGGGTGCTCATCTAGAAGGACCGTACTTTAACTTGAAATATATGGGTGCACAAAATCCAGATTATATAGTGAATCCAACGGTATCAGATGCAGAATTTATTAAAAAATATATAGATATAATAAAATTGGTATCGGTGGCTCCCGAAGTTGACGGAGCTATAGATTTGATCAATGCAATCAAAGCGGATGTTGCAATATCGATGGGGCATACGGCGGCAACATTCACCGAGGCAATAGCAGGAATAAATGCGGGGATCTCCAGCGCAACGCATCTGTTTAACGCAATGAGCCCACTACATCATAGAGACCCTGGAGTAGTTGGAGCCGCGATGATCACGAATATATTTTGCGAAATGATTTGCGATTGTGTTCATGTAGATCCGGCCTTGTTTGAATTAATATCAAAGCTGAAATCTCCAGATAAACTGATTTTAATCACTGATTCGATAAGCGCCGGAGGATGTGTAGATGGCGAGTATTCGTTGGGAGGACAAAAAGTGATTGTGTCCGGCGGCAGTGCAAGGCTAGAGAGCGGCGCATTAGCAGGGAGCGTATTAAAATTGAATAAAGCTTTGTATAATATAATTTCTAATTCAAATTTTACCATAGAAACAGCGATCAATTTTGTGACCACTAATCCTGCCAAGCTTATAGGTGTCGATAACTTCAAGGGCAGCTTGGAGCCAGGCAAAGACGCGGATATAGTCATTTTTGACAATGTGGTAAATATTGCCAGAACCATCTGCAAAGGTAATGTTATATATTAGGCTAAAAAAGGCTATTACACCAACCAAAAGTGTAATAGCTTAAATATTCGCATAGAACTAAACAATCATTTTTTCTTTAAGTATTTTAACAGTTTCTTCATCAGCCATTTTGGATAATAACGCATATCCGAATTCCATAGAAGCCCCCGGTCCCGCTCCAGTTATTAAATTTCCGTCAACTACAACCTTTTGTCTTCTAATATCAGCTCCTGCCACTTCTATAGTTGGATATACAGTAACACTGCGGTGGTTTAGCAAACCCCATCTACCCAATATGTTTGGTGCGGCGCAAATTGCACCAACGAATTTGTTGTTATTCCCTAAAAATGCCGCGATGGCATTCTTTAATTTTTCGCAAGGCAAATAGTTTTCAGCACCGGCTCCTCCTGGCATTACAATCATATCAAAGTCATCGAAATTTACAGACTCTACTGTCGCATCCATAATAACCTGGATTTTTTGTGCGCTAGAAACTGTACTATCTGTTAGACCAATCATTGTAACATCTGCTTGCCCACGTCGCAAAATATCTACAACAGCAAGTCCTTCAATTTCCTCGAAACCATCTGGAAATACTATCCCTACTTTCATACAACATCCTCCTTGTATATATAATAGATTTATTATCTCCATAAATGGTTAAGTTATACACTCAATTTATAAAATTAATTTATAAATCTAAGACTATGTCTTTTCCTGCAGTTACGATATCGGTTTCATTTTTAAACTTAATCGATTGATCGTGTTTGTCGGAAATTATAAATATTGTAGTGGCTTTATATCCGTTATCTTCTATAATTTTTTTATCAAATTCGATTAATGGCATTCCTGACTTTACTTTATCACCAGTACGTACTAAGCATTTAAATCCCTTGCCTTTTAGATCTGCTGTGTTAACTCCAACATGAATTAAAACCTCGACATCATTTCTCAGCTTAAGCCCCACGGTGTGTTCAGATTCGTTCATAACCAGTTCAACTGTTCCATCTGCTGGTGCCACAACAACTCCTTCTGTAGGCTCAATAGCAATTCCGTCTCCAAGCATTAAAGTCGAAAATACTGTATCATCAACATCTGTAAGCGATATACATTGTCCACTCACAGGTGCTAACAATCCTTTTTGCTTATTAAACAATCCCATAGTCAACCTCCAAATTTGATTTTTTATTGGTATATCTTATATATTTTGAATAGCTGTTGTAAGTTGCGGAATAATTTGTTTTTTCCGAGAACATACATCTTCTAGATATACACTATTTTTGTCTGGTGCGATTCCAAATGCTTTTTCGGCCAATTTTTTTTGCGGGCCTACTGCTATAATTTCGGAACCACCCAGAAGAATGTCTGTCACTATTAAAATGACTAGATCTACTTGATTTTTTAGTTGAATTGCATTCATTTCTTGAACTAAATTATGCTGTATTTTTTCTAAACTTTTTAGACTGGTTGTATTTACTTGAGAAATTAGCGTTTTGTATTCACCAAGTGAAAAAGTTTTTACATCTCCTTCCAAAATTTCGCTAATAGGAATTTTGTCCAATGCTCCTCCGATGGAAATAAGTTCTTCGCCGTAGGCCATAATATCGACTTCTGCTATTTTGGCGAGTCGATTTGCCACCTTGATATCTTCTGGAGTACAAGTTGGTGATTTAAAACACAATGTATCGGATAATATGGCGCTGAGCATTAGCCCTGCAATTTCGCGTGGAGGCATGATGTTTGCTTCATTAAACATCTTTGCAATAATAGTACAAGTACATCCTACGGGTTCGACCCGCAGAAAAACTGGAGCTTGGGTATCAATATTAGCTACTCTGTGATGATCAATTATCTCTAAAATTTCAGCTTGATCAATGCCCAAAGCACTTTGTGAGTTTTCGTTATGATCAACAAGGATCACTTTCTTCTTTTGAATGTCCAAAATATGGCGTTTAGAAATTAGCCCTGCGACTTCGGCATCTTTGTTTAAAATAGGAAAATGTCTAAAGCTACTTTTTAGCATGATTTCTTTAACTTCATCGATTGTATCTTCGGTTTCAAAAAAGATCAATTCGTTTTTTCCCATAATATTTTTGATTGGTGTACTTTGATTTATCATTTTGATTACTGTAGAAAAGCAATCTGGTACACACACAATGGCACATGTGGCATTTTTGGGAATTAATACATTTATATGCTCAATATCAACTCCTGTTACAATTACGCATCCGGCTCCTGTGTTAACAGCTTCTTCTATCAATCTAGGATTATTGCCAGTCAAAATTATGTCCGTATTATTTAACTTACTATCATCTTGAATTTCGGCAATAGTGTATATATCTCCTTGAACATATGGCTCAGGATATTCTCCGTAAATAATTTTTCCATTTAATACGCTTAATATGTTTACAAATGGAGTTCGAGTTTCGCGAAGCACTGTGTTTTCGGTAAGTTCAAGATATGACTTCGCAATATCAGTTAAAGTTACGACACCTGCAAGTGAATGGTCTTGGTGCAATACAGGAACAATCCCCTTTCCAGATTCTCCCATTACTGTCCAAGCCTTTTTGACAGAATCGCCGGTATAAACTGGCCGTACTTTATAATAATTCATATCTAAAACTTGAGGCTTTATATGATGAACTATTATAGGGGGCTTGATATTAAATTTATTTAACGCAAAGTTACTTTCGCGATTCAATGCGCCCAATCTTGCTGCAACTACATTAGTATCTCCCAAACATCTTTTATAATATGCATATGCTATTGCTGAACAAATTGAATCGGTATCGGGATTCTGATGTCCAAACACATAGGTTTTTTTATTCATAAATAGTGCCCTTTCGAAATTAAATTTAATCACACCTATAGAAGATGTATTTTTTTAGTATTTTATACATTTTTTATTTAAAAAATTTTGAATTTGATATATCTACTAACTGGTAGTATACGTGAAATATCAAGATAAATCAATAGTTTCAAAAAATAAGCAGAAAAAATGGCGCCCTTCGAATAGTCTATCAGAAGTCGCCATAATTATTTTTTATGCCATTAAGACAGCACCAAATCCCGATAAGTCATCTTCATGATGAGATTCAAAACTTTTTGCTGCATATCCCTCTTCTGTTAAAATATCGATTAGCCCTTGCTTTAATGCGTATTTGCCTGCAACGACGATTTGATAGTCTGGTGAAAATTCGATTGCAGAAGAGTTCATAAGAGCCGTGATATCGCCTTGCAAAACTATGCCTAGCAAAAAGTTAGCCACCTCTTGGTGCGAAAAATTACAAAATAGATTATTAATTCTACACAAAAATGCTGCTCGCGAATTACCGACTTTTTTGGCCGCGTTGTATCCTCTCAAAACAAAATCTTTCATATATGTTTCAACAAATTTTTTATCAACTGATTCTGAAATTATAGTATTGCTAGTAATTACTTCGATTAATTCGCCAGTGAGGGTTGTTAGACTGCCAGTAATTTCTCCGAGTTCATTAACACTTACAAATTTACTATGAGATCCAGGAAGCACCAATAAATACGGTATATCTTTTGGTAATTCTTCCAATATGGCAAACGTTTCTATTTCTTCACCACGCATTATATCCATTGATTCTGAGTTATCTTCATCGTATCGGTTTTTTACTCCGGTAATAAAAGTGATTGGCATATCGCACACATCTTCCATCAATACTGTGACTGCAGCGGCCTTTAGTGCATCTTTAGAAACGGGCACTGTTAGATGAGGTATTTCATATAATCCCAGAGAGGATGTGATCATCCCTGTTGCTATTACTCCGTCAATTTCGGGATTACTATTGTTCTGTAAGAGGGTGGATATTGATTGTTTAATAGATTTTTTTAGTTGCGCATTGCTGCCTGTAATGGCTGTGTTTTTAACGCCTACATTACTTTTTTTAACCTCAACTATATTCAAGTTATCATCAAATAGACGTACGCGAGTATTTGTGGTTCCGGTATCAATTGTTATATACATTACATCCTCCATATTAGCAGATATTAAATTTTAGGTGCGTTTACATTCCATTGCATTGAACTTTTTGGAGATAGCCAAAACATCTTATCGATGATCTTTGCCATTCCGGCCATTTTAGCAGTTTGATATTTTGGATCATCCCACAAATTAATTCGCTCGGCAGGATCCGTATTTAAATCATAAAGCTCTCCATAATCTCTTTCTACATAATATAATGTTTTGATGCCATCTCTTATGACTCCCTTGATATCATGGGCTTCCATATATACGTAATCTCTTGCGGAAACAGTATCTTTTTCCCAGTAATCGTTATAAGGATGGTTTTCCATATGTTCTGTAATTTTTTCGGGGGCCTTTGCAGCGGTAAGACAGGTTGAAGCTATGTCTATATTTGTTACTAGGTCATTTGTTCTAAAGCCCTGAAAATCCTTAATTGGGGGCTTTACAAATAATGGAACGTGCATTAAGCCTTCGCTTAGGTATTGAGCCTTGGTCACTAATCCAAAATCTCCCATAAAATCACCGTGGTCTGTAGAAAAAATGATTAGTGTATTGTCGTATTCATCTTTTTCTTTTAGCATAGCAATTACCTCACCAATTTTTTCATCTATTAAAGACATATTGGCGTAGTATGAACGCTTGGTCCTTCGATAAAGTTCTTCATCATACTGATCAATATATGCTCTAGGATTGAGATGTTTATAATGTGGCGGCTTTGTTTCTAAGTCGGCAACTTTTGATTCTTCGAGTGTCATATCTGCTAAATTATAGTTATCGGCATATGCGGTTCCTTCGCAGTCGTATGGCTGATGCGGTCCTGGAAAACTAAGTGTCATAAACCAAGGTTTTGCATCGGCTTTGGTGGTGTCTATGTGATTTGCGAGCCATTCGCGACCCTTTTCACCGATAAAATAGTCAATGTGGTTTTCGATATCACCAGTCCATTCGCTACCGCAAATCAATTTTTCGCCCACTTGCTTAACTTTGTATACGCCCTTTTCCTTGAGATATTCTGCAAAAGCCACGATGTTTTCATAAGGTGCAGTTTGAGAGTGTCCATCGACGATACATTCGTAATCATAGCCTTTGTAAATTTCGCTTGCATCGAAGTGTTGCTTTCCAACAACTGCTGTATAGTATCCGGCTTCTTGTAATTTGGCCATAAAGGTTACTTCGTCTTTGGGAAGCGTCGAGATGTATGTTGGGCACTGACAAGCTGTTGGATATTTGCCGGTTACTATTGCTGCGCGAGATGGTACGCAAGATGGGTTTGAACAGTAGGCATTGTTAAAAAATACGCTGTTTGAAATTAATTTATCTAGATTTGGAGTTTTGAGAACTGAGTTGACAAAACCAAAAGTATCAAATTTTTGTTCATCAGTCATCAAAAATAAAATGTTAGGTCGTCTCATTTATTTATTCCTTTCTTTACTGAGCCATTCTTTGTACTTGTCTTCTAGTCTAAACCATGCGTGTGGAGCCTTTCCGACGTATGCATAGCTATCAAAAATATCGCCGTTTCCATTTGAGCGAGGGTCGTTTGTGGCAATAAGTTGTGCATCCAACTCCCTGCGAAGCGCGGTTTTAATCTCTGCAAATGATTCTTCATAGGCTAAATTTTCCATGCACGCGGAATCTACTTTGATGTCAAATAACTGCTCTTCGGGACGCAAGCCAAACGATAGGTTGTAATAGATGTTGTTGTTTTTGGCATGTAACAGTAAAATTTCTTCCTTACTAGGAGATGGATCACAATTTGGATATCCTGTCTCGGCATTTCCGGCAGGTGCTGCAAACGGGTGGTAGTTGTGAATATATAAATACTGAGGAGTTCTGATGCATCGAACGGGGTATCCGGTATCGTTAACGCGCCCCATGTCATGCCTTTCGCGCCCCATAAATACGCGGTCTCTTGTAGAATTTATTACGCCGCTGTTGTTAGACTCAAATATGTCAAATAGACTTTTGCCACAAAACGATTCTGGTTTTTTAACTCCAGCTGCCTGAGCAAATGTTGGTGCAAAATCGATAAAACTAACTAAGTCATCAACAACTCTGCCGCCTGCTGTGCCATTTTTCCAAGTGATAATTAGAGGTAATCGCAAGTCGTCTTCATACATTTGTCCCTTAACACGTGGGAATGGGCAACCATTGTCCGATGTCACTACAATAATAGTGTTATCATATTCGCCGATTTCTTTTAAGTAGTCTACGATTTTGCCCAGCTGCAGATCAAACCAATCTATCTCGAATGCGTAGTCGCAAAAGTCGCCTCGAACGCGGTCGTTATCAGGAAGGTATATCGGAACTTTAACGTCAGTAGGATCTTTGCCATGGAGTATGCCTTCGCCTTCATTATATTTTCGATGCGGTTCGAAGCCGCCATACCAAAAATAGAATGGTTGATCTGCTGTTTTAGCGTCCATAAATACTTTGAAGTTTGCTGCGTAATCAATTTTCGAAATATTGCTTCCTGCTGGTGGTGTCAATGTTTTTGTATTATATTCGACTCCTGCTGGATTGCGTGTGTATCCTGAAACTGTAAAATCGCCAGGTCCCCAGCCTTTGCCCGTATACCCTATGTGGTAGCCGTTGTCTTCTAATAGGTCAGGAAAGAGTATTTGTCCTGTAGGAAATTCACAAAAATGAGTGCATCCCGATTCTAATTGCCAAGTTAATTTTCCGGTTAAAATTGACGCACGTGATGGCGCACATTTCGGATTTACGGTGAATGCATTATTAAACAAAATACCTTCGGCAGCGAGGGCATCAACTACAGGAGTGTTTACTAGTTTATGTCCATATGCTCCGAAGTGAGATGCGTCATCGGCAATTGCAAATAAAATATTCGGTTTTTTCATTATGACCTCCTAAATATATTTCTGTATGTCTTTATATTACAAACTTTGTAGCACCGGATAAACTATTCTCAAAATTTGGTAACTACATTTTTATTGTACAACACATTGTCAATATCTAGAACTACCAATATATTTTTAGAGATTACCAATGATCATGGCATAAATTGACAAACTTAATGTAAAATTTGGTAAAAATGCCGATGATTACAATAAAATTTTAGTAAGTATTAGGAATTTCATTTATGCCAAAAGCATGATACACTGTTATTACATATCAGATAACTTACATACATAATAATAGAAAAGGTGATATCATGAAAATAAAAGATGTTTATGTACACAAAATATCCGCAAAGCTGGAGGTTCCGTTTAAATTTTCACAAGGATGGGTTGACAAGAGGAGTTCGGTTATTGTGGAGGTCGTCGATGATAACGGCAATGCTGGATTTGGAGAATGCTTATGTCATGGGCAACAATCTCCACATTTGGCTGCAGCTTTCATCGAACATTGCTACAAAGAAGAGGTAATCGGAAAAGATCCTTTTGATTCCGAAGTAATATGGGAGACTCTCTATAATAAATCACGACCGTTTGGACAGCTTGGAATTGCAGTCAACGCATTGAGCGGTTTGGATATAGCAATATGGGATCTCAAAGGCAAAATTTTGGGAATGCCTGTCTCTAAACTTTTGGGAGGTACATTTAGAAATAAATTGCTAGCATACGCAACGGGTTTTTATCGCAAGGCAGATGGGGTTTATCCACAAGATGCTGTGGAAGAAGCACTGAAGTATAAGGAGCTCGGCTTTAAAGGAATGAAACTTAAAGTTGGATTTACACCCGAAAAAGATATCGAATATATCAGAGCTGTGAGAAAAGCGGTGGGGCACGACATTATGTTAATGGCAGATTTTAATGCGGCGTATTCACAAGCTGATGCTAGAAAAATAATTTTGGAACTAGAGCCGGAGAAGATTTATTTTTATGAAGAACCAATAAGCCCAGAAGATATGGAAGGCTATAAGGCAATTAGAAATCTAACCTCTTCGTTTATCGCAGCAGGAGAAGAAATCTTTGGGAAAATCTCTATCAAGAATTGGCTTAGCGCAGGGGCTCTAGATATATATCAACCAGACGTTTGCTCTAGTGGTGGATTTACAGAATGCAAGAAAATGGCTGCCATTGCGGGGGCATATAATACAACAATAATGCCACATGCCTGGGGTAGTGGAGTGGGATTGGCTGCAGCACTACATTTTATTGCATCATTGCCAAATACGCCTATGAGCTATGAGCCCTCCGAAATTTTTTTGGAGTTTGACCAATCTGATCACCCATTTAGAAAAGAGCTGATAAACGATACCATTAAATATGAGGACGGCTATATATATGTTCCAGATAAACCGGGGCTTGGAATAGAGATCAACCGCGAAATTTTAACCAAATACCAAGTATAATAAGGAGTGATATTAGCAATGAAGCAAAATGTAATTGATTCTATCTTAGAGCACAAAATTATTGCAATAGTTCGAGGGGTGGCTGAATCAGATATTGTCGCAACGGCTGGGGCTCTCGCAGAAGGCGGCATTAAATTGTTAGAGATTACGTTTAATCAGAAAGATCCAAATACTCTAAAAAATACGGCAACACTTATAAAGATGGTCAATGAAAAATATGGCGATCAAATTTGCATTGGCGCAGGAACCGTAATGAATCCCGAACAGGCAACTGCCGCATTTGAAGCTGGTGCAAAGTATTTTATCTCGCCCAATACAAACATTGCAGTCATTCATACTACAAATAACTTGGGGGCAGTATCGATTCCTGGAGCATTAACTCCAACAGAATCTCAAGCTGCATTTGAAGCTGGTGCCGACTTTGTAAAGTTGTTTCCAGCCGGAGATCTCGGAATTGGCTATATCAAGTCGGTTTGCGCTCCGCTAAATCATATTCCATTTTTGGCAGTGGGAGGGATTAATTCAGAAAACGTAGCAGATTATCTAAAAACAGGCATCAAGGGTGTTGGCGTTGGCGGAAATTTGGTAGATCTAAAAGCAATTGCAAACAAGGATTTTAAAAAATTAACGGCCCTTGCAAAAGAATATATAGCAAATTGTTAATGAAATTATTCATAAGGGGGAATTTTTATGAAGAAGCATTTATTTATTTTATTGGCATTATCTTTGGGTTTTAGCTCTAACGCGTTTGCAGCAGATCGCGACCTCGGTGGAAAAACAATAACCATTGCAAACTATAATAATATCGTGGAACCAGACGAAAAGTTTACCACCTACGAAGAGGTGTTATGGGAATATCGTCATGAGTTGATGGATACGCATAACTTTACTTTTGAGCAAAAGGGATTGGGAACTTGGGATACGATGCTAGAACTCTTTGCGACATCAAGCCTGTCTGGCAACCCCGCAGCAGAAATCTTTAGAATGGATCCGCGTTTTACTATCGCAGCAATGAACAGCGGCTTGTGCTACGATTTAGCAACGTTAGATAGCATAGACATCGAAAATCCTATGTGGCTTGATACCACTGAGGAAATGATGACCAGAGACGACAGTGTATATGGAGTATTTACCACCTTTGCGCCAAGAAGATTATTGTTCTTTAATAAGAGGCTATTTGAAGAAGCGGGGTTAGATCCAAACTTGCCATACGATCTTCAAGCAAGCGGCGAATGGACTTGGGAAGCATTCGAAGAAATTTCGCAAAAGCTTACGAGAGATATCGATAACGATGGTTTAACCGACGTACATGCAATGGTCTTTGATCATGCAAAATTTTTCTCAATGGCAGTATTATCTAATGGCGGCAGTTTTGTTGAAAAGAACGAAGATGACATGTTTTATAACAACCTTTCATCGCCAGAAACTATGGAAGCGCTCGAGTGGGCAGCTGCATATGCGCAAAAAAATTATGAGATATTTCCCACAAATTGGAAAGGTCAAACAGCAATGTTTATTAACGCACAAGCTGCAATGGTAATTGCGGACGACTGGGAAACTGCGACTATTAAAAATATGGACGATGATTATGGCGTGGTGTTGTTTCCGAAGGGGCCTAATGCCACCGAGCATGTAGTATTTACGCAAGATAGCGCCTGGGTGATTCCAAACACATACTCAAAAGCAGAAGCGGAAGACATTGCGTTTGCGCTTAAGATGTGGATGGCACTTCCTCCAGAATATGACGACCCAGATGCTTGGAGACTGGCATCGTACGCAAACTACCGCGACGACCGTGCAGTAGACGAAACGCTCGCTCTGGCAAGAGAACCAGGCGTTGCCAAGGTTGACTACAGTACTGTTATCGGAGCTGCGGTGAATACCAATTTGTTCATAAATAAAATTTACATTAATGGGTTGACACCGGTAGAATCGGTTGAAGCTATTAATGCCGTATGGCAAGCGGAATTGGATAAAGTTAATGGAGTGCCGGGAATTGTGGCCCCTAAATAGCAATTAATAATTTGGCTCTTCAAAATGTGGAGAGCCTCAATAAAAGGAGAATATAAAATGGCCAAAAAATTTGAATTTGCAAGTTTAAATAATAGTAAATTAACAGATGGCTTTTGGGGTAAGCGTACCGAAAACTATGAAGAAATTATCGACAGTATGATGGATGCGTTATTAAATCCAACCAATTCGGCGAGGTTAATTAACTTTGCAATAGCAGCGGGCGAGTCTGATGAAAAATTCTTTGGTGCGCATTGGTCTGACGGAGATTGCTACAAATTTTTAGAAGGATGTTGCTATATTTATCAAACAACTAAAGATGAGAAAGTTAAAGATTTGGTTGCGAAGTATGCAGATTTGATTGCTCGCTCGCAAGAGGAAGATGGATACATTTGTACACAAATCACGCTAACAGATAAAGGCAGATGGGAACGCTATGGCTTTCACGAGCTATATAATATGGGGCACCTATTTACATTTGCAGTCGCGTATCTCGATGCATTTGGCGATGACTTATTAATCGGTGTTGCAAATAAGTTAGCAGACTATTTGTATGAAGTATTTAAATCGTACCCTAAAGAGCTTCTCAACTTTGGCTTTAATCCTAGCCAGATTATGGGGTTGTGCGACTTGTATCATGTCACTGGTATTGAAAAGCAATATCAATTGGCAGAAATCTTTGTGAATATGCGTGGAATGAGCGGTGAAATGGAAAAAGATGGTATACGAGCTGATCCAACCGGAAAAGTTAAGAAGGCTGGAAACTTTGCAACAGATCAAAATCAATCGTTGGTACCTCTGCGAAAAGAGACTATGGCGACTGGGCATGCGGTAACTTCTTCTTATTTATATAGTGGGGCCACAGAGGTTTATGCGATCACTGGCGAGGCAGAGCTTTTGGTAGCATTAGAAAGAATATATACCGACCTAATCTCCAAGCGAATTTATATTACCGGTGGAACCAACGCAACGTTTGTGGGGCATTCAGAAAGAGGAAGCCTAACTCACGAATCTCATGGAACAGCATACGAGCTGCCAAACAAAATTGCGTATAACGAAACCTGCGCTAATATCGGTGCAGCCATGTGGGCGTTGAGAATGTTACAAGTTACAGAAGATACCAAGTATGGGGATATGGCAGAAAGAATTATGTATAACGCAGGAATCTCGGGATCAAACCTAGAGCTGACAAGATACTTTTATTCAAATCCGCTGACGTTTAAAAAAGATGAACCGATTCCTGGAGAATGGGCACAGTATAAGCATAAATCATCTCGAAGATGGCATACGTATACTTGTTGGTGTTGCCCTCCACAACTATTACGAACGATAGCCGGGATTGGCAGATGGGTCTATGGAAAAGGCGACGATGCGTTATATGTCAATATGTTCACGAGCTGCGACTATCAAGATGAGCATCTGGATATAAAGATGACAACAAACTATCCGTATGAAGAAAAAATTGTAATTGAAGTTACAAGAGCAACTAACCAAAAGATTAAGATTCGCATACCGGCTTGGTGTGATGCGCCCGCAGTAAATGGTGATGCGGTAACAGCTGGATACTTTGAAGCAGTGGTAAATTCTGGAGATATATTAAATATTGAATTGCCTATGCGAGTTAAGTTTATGCAAGCAAATCCGCATGTAGAAAGCGATCGTGGAATGGTTTGCGTTATGAGAGGGCCTGTAGTTTATGCAGCAGAAGGCGTAGATAATCAGTATAGCCTAGATGAAATGTATTTATATGTGGATAAGCCAGTAACGGCAACATATGAGAAAGACCTGCTAGGAGGAGTTGTAACATTAGAAGTTATGGCAAAGCATATTGAGCAACAGTCGGATTTGTATTATGAGGTGAAAACGCAGGGCGAGGATACAACATTAAAAATGATACCGTATTATGCGTGGGCAAACAGAGAGTTGTGCGATATGAATATTTGGTTTGCGAAAGCGTAATAATGGAAAAGGAGATGTAAAATGAAGAAAGCCAAGAAAATGACATCTGTAGATATTGCACAGGAATATATCAAAAAGTTGATTATAGATGGACAGTATAATGAAAATGGATTTTTGCCAAGTGAGGGGCAGCTCGCAAAGGATTTGGAGTTGTCTCGAGCAACAGTTAGAGAAGCTGTGCGTAGCTTAGAAGTGCGAGGATTTTTGTCTAGGATTCATGGCAAAGGTTTAAAAATTGTGGACAATAGCATAAATGTAGTGTCGATGTCGATTTCAGATATGATTGCAAAGCAAAGTAATGTGCTCGAGGACCTGTTCGAAATTAGAAGGTTGCTCGAGCCATATGGTGCAGAACGTGCGGCAAAGCTTAGAAGCACTGCAGATTTAAAGGAGCTCAATGACTATCTTTTTTTGATGGAGACAGCCGAAAAAATGGATGATGCTTATTATACTGCAGATTTAAATTTTCATATTAAGTTGGCACAGATATCTCAAAATCAGGTATTTGCAAGTCTGGTAAATGCGTATTCTAACGTAATGGAAGATTTGATCATTATACATTCGCAAGATGTTTCTCCAATAGAGCAACGATTTCATTATCACAGAAAAATTTACTTCGCCATTAAGGAGCGAGACGGCGAAAAAGCGCGTGATGCAATGACAGAGCATCTTCGGGCCGCACAAGGTAATAAAATATTTAGGGCAGCAAACAACTAAAATATAAATGAGGTGTATGAAATGTATTTTATGACAATTAATGGAAAAATAGTAGAGGGAACCGGTGTAGCAGAGCAGGTTTATAACCCTGCAACAGGCGAGGTACTTGCTGAGTTTAAGAGCGTATCTTCGGAGCAATGCGAAGAGGCCTTAGTGGCAGCTGATGCGGCGTTTAAAATTTGGAGCAAGGCTTCTATTGCGGAGAGAGAAAAGGCCATTTTAGCATTTAGATCAGATTTGATTTCAGTACAAGATGAGTTGGTGGCGCTGCTGATGCTAGAAACCGGAAAGCCTCTTAATAACGCAACATATGACTATGAAATGTTAATAGACTGCTTATACTTTTTTAACGAGGAAAATAAACGTCTCTATGGCAAAACAATTTCCAACAGAACTAACTCGCATCTAAATATTATCGATCACGTACCTCTTGGAGTTGTTGTTGGGTATCTAGCATTTAACTTTCCGATTTTAAATTTGGGATACAAGTTGGGGCCGATCCTTGCATCTGGATGTACTTGCGTTTTGAAACCGTCATCCCTCACACCTCTAACGTCACTCAAAATCGGTGAAATAGCGAATAAGCATTTTCCTGCAGGAGTTATCAACATCATTGCTGGCAAATCTGGAGTTGTGGCACCGGTTATGAACAAAAGTGCGATTCCCAAAATGATGACTATGATCGGATCTAGTAGAGCAGGAAAATCTGTAATCCGCGACAGTGCGGACTATCTAAGACATTACTCACTCGAATTGGGGGGCAATGCACCGGCAGTAGTTTGCAAAGATGCGGACGTTGCAAAAGCGGCGGCAGAGATTAGCGATCTCAAATATGGTAATGCGGGACAGGTATGCGTTTCGCCAAATCGTGTATTTGTTCATAAGAATGTAGCAGATGAATTTGTGGAAGAGGTTTTGGCATTTGTTAAAAAGATAAAGCTTAAGGTTGGCGATGATAGCAATGAAGTATTGATGGGACCGATTGCGTCTGAGGAATACGCACAGGGGATGGTAGCCTTTACAGAAGATGCGATTGCAAAGGGAGCAAAGTTGTTAGCAGGCGGAAAGCGGACTGGGGTTGGATATTTCTTTGAGCCTACAGTTTTGCTAGGAGTAACCAACGAAATGCGTGTATATAAAGAAGAAGTGTTTGGACCGATTATGTCGATAATTCCATTTGATGATAGCGACGACATTGTGGCTCTTGCAAACGATACAGAGTATGGATTGGCAGCATATGTCTATACGAAAGACCTCGATTGCGCATTAGAATTGGGCTCTGCCATTGAAGCGGGAAGCGTCTCGATCAACGAACCTTTGTATGATTTTAATTTGCCTCACGGAGGGCTCAAAGAGAGTGGAATTGGCAAAGACTGCTCGCTATATAGCTTAGAAGAGTACTATTATGTTAAGCGGCTGTCGATCAAAAGAAGGGGGTAGCGATGAAGCCTAATATTCTGTTTATAATGACAGATCAACAAAGATTTGATACGATTGATAACGATTTGATCATAACACCAAATTTAAATAAATTGATTAAGGAGAGCGTTTTCTTTGAGAATGCGTATTGTTCAAATCCCTCATGCATTCCGTCGCGAGCTGCAATTATGACAGGAAAAATGCCTAGCGAATGTGGCTGTCCGACATTTAAGACAAGGCTTCCGCAAACGGAAAAAACATTTGTGAAAATGCTGGCAGAGAATGGATATTTTACAGAGCTAGTTGGTAAGCTGCACTTTGCGGAGTCTAAGATCGATACTGGGTTTGACAAAGAGATTTTGGTTGATGGGCATTCGCCAGGATATAATCCTAGTTTGATGGGAGAGTATATAAAATATCTGGCACAAAATAAGGTATCGCCAAATCAGCTATACAAAAAGACGTCTATGAGTGGTGGAGAATGGTTGGCAGATACTAAGTTTCACATCGATTATTTTTTGGGTGAGAAAGGTAAGCAGGAAATTTTGAAATTGCCGAAAGATAAACCCTGGTTCTTAAATTTATCATTTTCGGGACCGCACCACCCGTATGATTTGGATGGCACAAAGTATGCCGATATGTATAAATTAGAAGATATGGTGATTCCAAAAACTAAATATGAGGATTTGGAGCAAAAGCCAAAGCACTTTAGAGAAATGGATTCCTACGCTAATATTTATCTTAAAGATTATACGCTTGAGGAATATCAACGTAGCAAGCGATCATATTATGCGAATCTTACTTTAATTGATGAAAAAATTGGAGAGGTGATAGCCACACTCAAATCGGAAGGCTTATATGATAATACTATGATAATATTTACGTCTGATCATGGTGATTTTATGGGTGATTTTGGAATGGTGGAAAAGCTGCAGTGTCTGACAAACAGCCTAATGCGGGTGCCATTGTTTGTGAAGCCGCCAATTAAGGATTACTGCGGTCAAAAAGTAGAAGACGAAGTGTTAAATATAGACGTTGCGGCGACCTGTCTTGATGCTGCGGGGATTCCGATACCTAAGGATATGTCTGACTTTGGCTATACGCAATATTATACTGGCGAAGAAATTAAGCAGAGACCTTATATATTTATGGAAGCTGGGAATATTAAGGGTATCATCAATAATAATATTAAAACTGTATCATATGTAGATCGTGATTATGGAGAGCTCTATGATTTGAGCGAAGATCCTCTAGAGATAAATAATTTATGGAATGCGGAGCCATATACTGCGGCTAAAATGCAGGGGCTGATGTTGATCATCAATGAAATGTATAAGGCGATACCATATCATGATGTAATTTGGAATGTTGGAACACCATTGATTTAAATAAAAGTGATTTATGGGGAAGTGAAATTGCGCTCCCCCATATTTATTATTATAATGAAATGAGGACTAAATATGAAGCTTGAAAAATATTATGAAAACTTGGATATTCTGCATGTAAATACAACGCCGCATAGAGCATATTATATTCCGCGTAATAAGCAGCAACTGCCGAGGTGTCAATATCTTAATTCTTTAGATTGGCAGTTTAAGTTTTATAATAATCCATATGAAGTAGATGAGAGCTTTGCTCAAGGAGTGCTGGAAAATTGTGATTTAATTCCGGTGCCGAGCTCATTAAATATGTTGGGGTATGATAAGCATTTGTATGCCAATGTGAAAGGGCCGATTCCATTTATACCGCCATATGTTCCGGATGAAAACCCAACGGGAGCGTATGTAAAATCGTTTGAGTTGACATCAGAACAAGTTAAGCTGAGAAATTTTTTAAACTTTGAAGGGGTGGACAGCGCTTTTTACGTATGGATCAATGGGGAGTTTGTAGGGTATAGCCAGGTGGCACATGCAACAAGCGAGTTTGAGATTACAAAATATGTTCATGCAGGGGGTAACGTACTTGCTGTATTAGTATTGAAGTATTCCGATGGAACATTTTTGGAAGACCAGGATAAATTTAGAATGTTTGGAATTTTTAGGGATGTATATATTGTGCAAAGGCCGCAGGAGCATATCCGAGATTTTACTGTAAGACAAAATGTTGCTCAATCCATGAAGCAAGTGGATGTAAATATAGAAATTGAATGGGATGGCAAGCCGCAAAACCTCATAGTGGAAGTATCATATAAAAATGAGGTTGTATATGAGGGGAATGACACTGCATTTAAAATTAAAAATCCGAAGTTATGGAATGCAGAAGAGCCAAATTTATACACTTTAAAATTGATTGGCGATAACGAAATCATTCAGATAGAAATTGGTTTTAAGAAAGTCGAAATCAAAAATGCTGTTCTATATATAAATGGAAAAACTGTTAAAATTAAAGGTACCAACAGGCACGATAGCAGTGCATATACAGGGGCTGCTATTTCCCGCGATCAGCTACTTGCCGACTTAAAAACTATGAAAGAGAATAACATTAATGCTATTAGAACGAGCCATTATCCAAATTCACCGTGGGCATATGAAATGTATTCGAAGTATGGATTTTATGTTATGGCAGAGGCAGATATAGAAACCCATAATACTTGCGAAATCTATGGCGGTGGGCATCTGTATAATAGCAAGATAGAGTTGGTTGACGATTACACCTTTGGAATGTTATGCCACGATCCTCGTTTTTACGAAGCACTATTAGATAGAATCAAAGCATGTGTAATTCGTGAGAAAAACTCTCCGTGTGTGTTTATGTATTCTTTAGGCAATGAATCGGGATTTGGTCCCAACCTCGAAAAATGTGCTCAGTGGATTAAAAATTTTGATCCGACCGCATTGATTCACTATGAAAGCAGTGTGTATCAAAAGGTGGGGTATAACAACAACTTAACCAATATTGATGTGTATAGCAGAATGTATATTTCACCAGATGATGTGCGAGCCTATTGTGAAAAAGATGTAGTAGCGAAGCCGATCGTGCTGTGTGAATATAGCCACGCAATGGGCAATAGCAATGGAGACCTTGAGCGATACTATCAGACAATGCTGGAGTTTGATACGTATATGGGGGGATTTATTTGGGAGTGGAATGATCATGCAATTTATATGGGCAAAGAAGCGAATGGCAAAGACAAATATTTTTACGGTGGCGACTTCAAAGACTTCCCAAATGCTGGAAATTTTTGTTTAGATGGGCTACTTCATCCAGATAGAAAACCAAAGACGAATTTGCTAGAGTTTAAGAATGTGCATCGTCCGATTCGAGCTAAGTTGCAGGATCATAAAATTTGGCTAACCAATCAGCAAGACTTTGTAAATGTTAAAGATTACTATACAATTGTTGTAACGCAATATATAGACAATGCAGAAGTGAAGACGCAAACGTATGATAGCTTTGATCTAAAGCCGCATGAGCAAAAAGAATTGCTGTTTGAATTTACTGAGCACAAGGCAGTCGATAACTATCTGATTATTTCGTACTATACTAAGACCGCAACCAACTTGATACCATTTAATTATAATGTTGGCTTTGATCAAATCATTTTAAATAAGGTAGAAACCAAGATTGCTAAAGCATTAGGTGGCAGAAAAGTTACGGTTACAGAAACAGATACAAAATTTATAGTAGAAAACGATACCTTCATTGCAAACTTTGATAAATTAAAATGTACACTAGAAAAGTTTACAAAAGATAATGTGACCTATTTGGCAAAACCGCTAGACTATAATATTTTTCGAGCAGCAACAGATAATGACCGCAAAATCATCGCAGAATGGAAAAAAGCCGGATACAACAGAACTGTCATCAAAATGCTTGATAGCAGCTACGAAGAAGTCAAAAATAAAACAATGATTAAATTTAAGTTCTTGATTACCGCAGTATTTTTGCAAGCAATTATGGAAGTAGAAACTGAATATACAATCACAAACAAAGGTGACATCCAAGTTAGTATTCACGCCAAAAAAGATCCAGTATTTCCAGAGCTACCGCGTTTTGGTGTGAGATTATTTTTGGATAAATCTTTTCAGGATATTCAATATAAGGCATACGGACCTTATGAGAGCTATATCGACAAGCATAATTACTGCATCTACAGCGAATACAAAGATAAAGTTGCGGATATGTATGAAGACTATATTGTGCCCCAAGAACATGGTAGTAGGTATGGTGCAACCTACCTAAAATTATCCAATGGTACGCATCAGGTGGAGGTAACATCCAAAGACTTTTGTTTTAACGTATCAAACTTTACGCAAGAACAGCTCTTTCAAACATCGCATAATTTTAAATTGAAAGAAGAAGACTTTGTGACTATGTGTATAGACTATAAAAATGCCGGCATTGGCTCTAGCAGCTGCGGTCAAGCAAAATTATACGAACCATATGCAATCACAGATACAGATATTACGTTTAAATTTGAATTGCTATTTAATTAAAATGATGCCTCCTCTTAGACGGGGAGGTTTTTTAGAAAGGAAGTTTTTATGGAAAATGTGTTATTTATATTTACAGATCAATGGCGTGCAGATTGTATGGGATATCGCAATCATCCAGTTGTTAAAACTCCCAATTTAGATAAGCTTGCTCAAAAATCTGTAGACTTTAAAAATTCATTTACTACAACGCCACTTTGCACACCAGCAAGAGGAAGCCTACTTACGGGTCTCTATCCGCATCAAAGTGGAATTATTGACAATTGCGATGTGGGGGGGAGCTCTCAGGAGTATCTTCCTGGCAATGCGTTTACGTGGCTTGATGCTATGGCTAAGAGCGGGCGTAAAACTGGATACTTTGGGAAATGGCATCTGGGGCTAGATTGGGATGGGAGCAATAGCGGCGTCGACTTTGATATATGCCGAAAAGAAGGAAACCGCGCAAAGCATATGAATGGAATTCCCTTCGTAACAGAAAGAGGTCAGCTGATTAAAGACAGAGGAGAAAGGTTTGTTCCGGAAAAAAATGGCAACAAGCTTCCGTTTTATGGCAAAATTGATAGCGTAGAAAATAGATACGAGCATAAAGTAACTACAAAAGTGTTGGATTTTTTAGAAGCAAATAAGGATCAGCCGTGGTGCCTTACCGCATCATTCGTTGGGCCACATTTTCCGAGTATATTGCCAGAGCCATATTTCAGTATGTATCCTCCGGCAGAAATGGTGCTTCCAGAAAATATAACAGATACGTTTTTTAACAAGCCGTGGTTTCACTCTCGAAATTGGTGGCCTAGTGTGGCGACGGACGATTTTACAGCAGAAAACTGGCAAAAGACCATCTCCGCATACTATGGATGTATTACAATGATGGATGCATTAATCGGAGAAATTTTAGATAAGGCCGCAGCATGTTCTGGAGGTCGCCCAACCAAAGTGATCTTCACATCAGATCATGGCGAAATGTTAGGCGGTCATGCGAGATTTGATAAAGATGCTTATTTCTACGAGGAAGTTTTGCGAACTCCATTATTATATTGCGCAAACTTAAATGGAGATCAGGGGGGCTTTGCGCGAGATGACTATGCAACAACGCTGGATATAGCACAAACATTTTTTGGCTTAGCCGGATTTGGTGCTGAGAACGGATCGTCGTTAACGCCTATGTTAGACAAAAGCTATCAGCCAGATGCTGAGAAAATTATGTTTGGAAACTATTATAAGTATAATGGGCACAGCTTTGAAATTAGATTTGCGAGGACGCCGCGATATAAGTATAGTTTTATTCCGCAAGATATCGATGAACTTTATGATATGGAAAACGATCCGCAAGAGCTTGTTAATCTTTCGGATAGAGCGCAATACCAAGATATTAAAGAAGAACTTAAGGCACGAGTTTTGCAGCATATGAAAGACACAAATGATTATTTGCTGGATGTAGAAAAATTACCAGAAGCTGGAACGATAAAAAGTGTACCGTATCCGCCAATTAAAACTACATGGGAGATGTAAACTATGAAATTAGATAAATATTATGAAAATCCTGATATATTGCATATTGGAACTGAAAAAGTTAGAGCATACTATATACCTCTAACACCCGAAGGGGAGTCTCGACTGATTGACCTGAATGGATCTGATTGGAGATTTAAATGGTTTCACAATATTTTTGATGTTCCAACAGAACTCAAAGACGGCATATTGGAAGATGCGGATACGATATCCGTGCCAAGTTGCGTAAATATTTTGGGATATGATAGGCATCAATATTCTAATTTAGAAATTCCGATTCCTTTTGATCCGCCATATGCACCAATTGAAAATCCTTGTGGAGCATATGTTAAAACTTTTGAGATCGACGACTTAAATGAACTGTACTATCTCAACTTAGATGGTGTGGATTCTTGCTTTTATTTATGGGTGAATGGAAAATTTGCAGGATATAGCCAAGTTGCACATGCGACAAGTGAGTTTAATGTCACTAAATTTTTAAAGGTGGGTCAAAATACTATAAGCATTTTGGTCTTGAAGTGGTGTGATGGCACATATTTTGAGGACCAAGATAAATTTAGAATGACTGGAATATTTAGAGATATCTACCTTTTAAAGAGACCTGCAAATCACGTTCGCGACTTTTATATCAAAACGGCAATAGCACCGGTAGCAGCAATAGATCTGACCATTCAGGACTATGCTGGTGTAGTGGAGGAACTGAAATTTGAACTTTATTCTCCAGACGGAACGCTCTTGAAAACGGATGCGATAAGCGACGCAGCAACGATCAAAGTGGAAGATGCCCTGTTGTGGACTGCAGAAACGCCATACCTATACACGTTGCGGCTTATTTCAGCAGAAGAAATTATCGAGCAAAAAGTAGGTATTCGAGTTATTGAAATAAAGGACGCCGTGCTGTATCTAAATGGGCAAAACATTAAATTTAAAGGTGTGAATAGACATGACAGCGATCCTTATACAGGTTTTTGCATAACCAAAGAGCAATTGCTAGTGGATTTAAAATTGATGAAGGAGCATAACATCAATGCGATTCGCACGAGCCACTACCCCAATTCGCCTTGGGCATACGCGCTGTATGATGAATATGGATTTTACTTGATAGCAGAAGCGGATATAGAAACCCATAATACCGTTCACCTATACAATGGTGGCAGAACCAATTATAATTACGATGATCAAATTATTAAAAGCAAGACATTTGGTTTATTATGTACTGACCCGAGCTATGAAAAAACTATTTTGGACAGAATCGAACGATGTGTAGTGCGAGAAAAAAATCATCCCTGCGTTATAATGTGGTCGCTTGGAAATGAATCGGGATATGGTCCAAATATGGAAAAGGCTGCCGCGTATATACACGAGCTCGATAGTGATTTTGTGATTCATTATGAGAGTAGCATATATGAAATGCCAGATTATACCAATGACCTCTCAAACATTGATGTTTATAGCCGAATGTATATGCCGGTAGATAAGGTCGAAAACTATTGTAAGAACAATCCGCAAAAGCCGCTGGTGCTTTGTGAATACAGTTGCGCTATGGGCAATGGTCCTGGAGATTTAGAAGACTATTTTGAAAAGATTTATGAATACCCATCGTTTGCGGGAGGATTTGTGTGGGAATGGTCTGATCATGCGATATATGAAGGAAAGACAGAACAGGGCAAGGAGAAGTTTTTGTTTGGAGGAGATTTTGGAGAGTTTCCTCATAGTGGCAGCTTTTGTATAGATGGGCTAGTTTACCCAAATCGTAAGCCGCATACCGGATTATTTGAATATAAGAATGTAGCACGACCGATTAGAATGACTCAAGATGCTGATGTTGAAGAGACAACTTTTATCTTTACTAACACCATGGATTTTCTAAATTCAAAAGATATTCTCGAAATCAAGTGGGAATTATTTTTGGATCATGAAAAAGTGCAAGAAGGCATTATAGATCAAAATATATTACCGCATGAAAGCATCTCTGTCGTTGCAGCAGATCTAAATTGGAAAGAAAAGCCATTAATAGCAGCAGATATGTATGTGATTTTCAAATATATCAAAACGGAAACAACCAATACGCTGCCTGCGGGATTTGAATTTGGATTTGATCAGTATATAATCCAAACGGTTTATCGAAACTTTGCAGGAGATGGTACGCAAAATATTATTGAGGAATCTGAAGACGAAAAAATTTTAGTGGTCAAGTCTGATGCCAACGAATATGTATTCGATAAATTAAGGGGAACAATAACGAATGTTACAGTCGATGGCAAAAGCTTTTTTGAGAAGCCATTAGAAATTAATATTTGGCGTGCACCTGCAGATAACGATAAGCGATTTGCACAGCACTGGAAAACTGCGGGGTATGATAGAGTCACGACTAGAGTATACGAATGTGCGGTCGAGCAAAAGCAAGGATATACTGAAGTGGTCTTTAAAATGGGTGTAGGAGCATTGGCTATCCAGAATTTTATTGCGCTTGAGGTTCGATACCTGGTTCACAACAATGGTGTACTAACGATTATTATGGATGGCGAACGTGATGATGGATTTCCAGTATTACCTAGATTTGGCGTGAGAATGTTTTTGGCAAAGAATTTTGAACAAGTTGAATATTTGGGAATAGGCCCGCATGAAAGCTATATCGATAAATGTCGTTCTAGCTATTACGGAAAGTTTGATACCACTGTGACAGAGTTGCATGAAGACTATATTGTGCCGCAAGAAAATGGTAGCCACTGCGGTTGTTCATATATCTCAATTAGCGATCAAACCTATAGTATTTTAATAGCAGGCAGTTCCCTGGTCTTTAACGCATCACATTATAGTGCAGAAATTCTGGAGCGCACATGCCATAACTTTGAATTAGAAGAAAGTCCATACACTGTCTTATGCATCGATTCTGATATGAATGGGCTAGGATCTAGTAGTTGTGGTCCGTTGCTAATTGAGAAGTATAGATTAAGCAACACTAGATTATATTTTAATACGCAATTTAAATTTATAAGAAATGAGGAAAGTAGTTCATGAAATATGGTTGGAAATTTATACGAGAAGATGTACAGGATGCTCATTTAGAACATTTTGACGATGCGAATTGGCGAGAAGTGAGAATACCGCATGACTATGCTATTGAAGGACCATTTCACCCGGACAATGATAAGCAGGTGAGCGAGGTTATTGCAGACGGAATAATTAGACCTATCGTGCACGTTGGAAGAACAGGTGCGTTGCCTATAGCCGAAAAAGCATGGTATAGAAAAAAGTTCTTTGTGCAAGCGGATACTAAAAAAGTGTTTTTAGAATTTGATGGAATAATGAGCAACAGCACGATCTATGTTAACAGCCTCAAATATCAAGGCAGAGTGTATGGATATTCGTCATTTAGTGTTGACATCTCTGATGCGGTAAAATTTGGTGCGGAAAATACTCTTGCAGTATCAGTATCGCCCGAAGGTACTTCATCCAGATGGTATACTGGTGCAGGAATTTATCGTGCAGTTCGACTTGTAGAAAAAGCAGATCATTATTTTCCGTATTGCCCACTGAGAGTGACGACAGAAATTAGAAATAACAAAGCATTTATCGATCTAGAAGCTAGCATTGTGAATCCAAGCCAAGATGTAGAAGTGGAATTTGTTGTGACTGATCGCGACGGAATGGTGGTGGGATCTAGTCGAAAACGTTGTTATATAGACAGTGTATACGAAGTTTTTAAATTAAATAGCTATAGGTGCTGGGGAATTTGGAATTCGTATCTATACACTGTAACTGCAAAGATATTTATCGATGGCAAAGAAATTGATTGCTATAACACGCGATTTGGCATCAGAACTATTGAATTTGATAGCAACAAAGGTTTTATAATTAATGGGGCAGTCACAAAAATAAAAGGAATTTGTATGCATCATGATTTGGGTGCATTGGGAGCAGCATTTAATAAGTATGCAGCAGAACGGCAAATCGAAAAGCTAATTAAAATGGGAGTAAATGGATACAGATGCGCACACAATCCTCCGGCTCCAGAAGTGTTGGACTTATGTGACGAGTATGGTCTTGTAGTAATGGATGAAGCCTATGATGAGTGGCAAATGAAAAAAGTTAAAAATGGTTATGGTAAGCACTTTGATAAGTGGGCTAAGCAAGATTTAGTGGATATGATTAGAAGAGATAGAAACCATCCGAGTGTCATTATGTGGTCGATAGGCAATGAAATTTTGGAGCAGAGAGAGGAAGATGGATATAAAGTTGCGAGGTATCTTCATAGAATTTGTAAGCAAGAGGATCCAACTCGCCCGACTACTGCAGGACTCAGCATGACAGAGGATGCGTTTAGAACTGGTATCGCATTTGAAGTCGACTTAGCTGGAATCAATTACAAGCCGCATCTGTATGAACAATTGCATCTAAAATATCCTGATGTAATTTTGTATGGCAGCGAAACAGGATCAACAGTGAGTACGCGAGGCTATTTTGAAAAAAGGGCTACTATAGAGCATCCGATAAAGCCAAAAGAAAACTTAAAAGAATCGTCGTTTGATCTGGGGTCGCCTAATTGGGCATATCCTTATGAGCGAGAATTTTTGGCTCAGGATCAATATCCATTTGTTTTTGGAGAGTTTGTGTGGACCGGGTTTGATTATATCGGAGAACCTACGCCGTATCGCAATCATTTTCCTGCTCGGAGTTCATATTTTGGAATTTATGATACTGCAGGTATGGAAAAAGATAGAGTATATTCATTTAAGAGTAAATGGACTGATGAAAAGTTTATCCATCTGATGCCACATTGGAATTGGACGGAAGGTGACATTGTTGATGTTCACGCATATTCGTCTTGTAGTAAAGTAGAATTATTTTTAAACGGACGATCTTTGGGCATTGCCAAAAAGAATTCGAAAGATGAAACTAAAAGCCACAGATTTGTGTGGGAGAAAGTTCTATACGAGCCAGGAGAATTGCTAGCGGTATCTGTTGACAATCCTTCCATTAAGTCGTGTATAAAGACGGCGCAAGAACCCACTACCGTATTGGTTGAACCGGAAAAAGTTTCCATTTTTGCCGATGGAGACGCATTGTGCTATATCAAGTGTACTATTGTGGATAAGCAAGGAACCGTATGTCCTTGTAGCGATATTCAACTCAATTTTTCTGTAACAGGACCTATCGAATATATAGCAGCAGATAGCGGATATCAAGCAGATGAAAGAACATTTGGTGAGCCGTATTGTAAAACATTGAGTGGCAAATGTATGGTTATTATTAGGAGTATAAAAGACACGCCAGGGACAGGGATGTTGACTGTTTCTTCAGAGCTTGGAGAACAAACAGTAGAAATTGATACAGTGTTGTAAAAGATTTTAGATGATGAGGAATTTATATTGGAGGAGATTATGAAAACTATAAATGTAACGCAAGAAATGATTGCTAATTCGAGGCTTGGAGATTTCACACACTATATTAACGAGCTGATAGAAGCGGTAGAAGACGATACCGTCATCAATATCGAAAAGGGGCACTATGATTTACGCACAACATATGCTCGTAATGAACTTTGCTATATTTCGAATAATGATTCTGGGGTAAAAAGTCTGGCATTTGCAGTATATAACAAAAACAATATAGTTATCGATGGCAATGGATCTAGCTTAAACGGCGTAGGCAGAATACTTCCGTTTTATGTTTTTAACTGTAAAAACGTAACTATTAAAAACTTTGAAATCGACTTTCAACGAGCATTTACATCTCAAGGAGAAGTACTAGAAGCATCTAAAAACGAGGTTACCTTAAAAATCGATAAAGCTGAATTTCCATATGAAATAAGGCAAAATACTATAAGATTTATGGGCGAAGACTATAAGAGTGATTTTGTAAAGGGGATGTTAGAGTTTTACAAAGGCAACAATCGTCCTGTTGCAGACGCATTTGATAACAGTGTGCAAGGTGGGTTGCCGGCCGAAGAAATAGAAGAGGGAGTTGTTAAGATATTTAGCAGATTTAGAAAAATTCCAATGGTAGGAAATATTCTTACTATTAAGCACGAAGAAAGGTTAGTTCCGGCAGTGACAATCGATAGAAGCGATACAGTAAAAGTGGAAAATTTAAGAATTAAGCAATCCGGAACAATGGGCGTTGTGGCGCAGCTTTCCAAAGATATTACAGTATCCAAAATAGACATTTCACCTAGCAACACTAGAGTCTTCTCGACCAATACTGATGCGACACACTTTGTAAACTGCCAAGGTACTGTTATTGTGGAAAATTGCAAACTAGAAAGTATGTTTGATGATGTAATTAACGTGCACGGCAATTATTTGAGAGTAGCAAAAGTGTTTAACGATAAATGCGTATTGTTAGAGATACCTCACTATCAGCAGTATGGATTTTTCAATCTACTAAAAGGCAATAAAATTTCGATATGTGACCAGCCAACTATGTTAGAGTTGGGTTATTCGGCAGTTGCAGATTTCAAGAAAATAAACAACAAATACTATGAGGTCAGTTTAACAGATGCATTTGATTTTGAAGAAGGGCAAACTTACTGCGTAGATAATTTGTCGATGTACCCTAAAGTTATTTTCAGAAATAATGTTTGTGGTAAAAATAGGGCTAGAGGGTTAATTCTTACTTCGACCAAGGAAACTATTGTAGAAGGCAATATCATAGATAGCGAAGGCTCTGCAATCAAGGTCAATAGCGATATGAGCAACTGGTACGAATCTGGAGCAATCTCAACACTAATTATTAGGAATAACAAACTGACTCGCAAAAACCATGGCAACTGGGGAGAGGCTCTTATCGATATTGATCCAAAAATGAAAGAGCAAGTAAATGGAAAATTTTATCATGGCGAAATGATTATAGAAAATAATGAAATCTCCCTCGATGAAAGTCCTCTTTTCTACGGTTATAGCTTCAAAAAAGTTACTATTCAAAATAATACTATTAATATGCAAAAAGATTTGTCAGAAGATTTTTATATTCAAACAGAAAATTGCGGAGAAGTAGTTGTAAAAGAAAATACTATCTGCAAAACAAATCGCTAAAATAAAAAAGCTCCCTAAATTTCAGGGAGCTTTAATTCTTACATCATTCCAGGCATTCCGCCCATTCCCATTCCAGCGCCACCCATAGCAGGTTCATCAGCTTTAATATCAGCTACGATACACTCGGTAGTTAAGAACGTCGCTGCAACAGAAGTAGCATTTTGTAACGCGCTTCTAGCGACTTTAGTAGGATCAATGATTCCATCTTCAAGCATGTCAATATATTTTTCGGTTAAGGCATTAAATCCTTTGCCATCTTCGAGCGCTTTTACATCATTTACAATAACAGCAGGTTCTAGACCAGCGTTTGCAACAATTTGTGCCAACGGCGCCTCTAGTGCTTTCAATATAATTCTAACTCCTGTTTTTTCTTCAGCAACAGTAGAATCGAGAAGTTTTGCAACATCCTTTAACACATGAATATACGCCGCACCACCGCCAGGAATGATACCTTCTTCTACCGCAGCTCTGGTTGCCGCTAACGCATCTTCCATACGAAGCTTTTTCTCTTTCATTTCTGTTTCTGTCGCCGCACCAACTTTAATTACTGCAACACCTCCAGCAAGTTTAGCAAGACGCTCTTGAAGTTTTTCACGATCAAATTCTGAAGTGGTCTCATCTAATTGGCGACGAATTAAATTTACTCTAGCCGTAATATCAGATTTTTCACCAGAACCATTAACAATAACAGTGTACTCTTTGCTAACTTTAATGCTTTCCGCACGACCCAGTTGATCTACAGTAGTTTCAGAAAGGTTTAGACCAACTTCTTCAGAAATCACTACACCACCTGTTAGAGTTGCAATATCTTGAAGCATTTCTTTTCTTCTATCACCAAAACCAGGAGCCTTAACTGCGATACAATTGAAAGTTCCGCGAAGTTTGTTTACGACTAAAGTCGCAAGAGCTTCTCCTTCAACATCTTCTGCAATAATTAATAGTCTCGCACCTGTTTGAACAATTTGTTCTAATATTGGAAGAATTTCTTGGATGTTAGAGATTTTTTTATCAGTAATCAAAACGTAAGGGGTGTCAAGAACAGCTTCCATTTTGTCTGTATCTGTTACCATATAAGGAGATAAATATCCACGATCAAATTGCATTCCCTCCACAACATCAAGCTCTGTAGTCATGGTTTTTGATTCTTCGATAGTGATTACACCATCATTTGAAACTCGCTCCATAGCGTCTGCAATCAAGGCACCTACTTCATCGTCACCAGCCGAAATAGCAGCGACGCGAGCAATGTGGTTTTTGCTTTCTACAGGCTTGCTAAGTGCCTGAATGCTCTCAACAGCCGTATTTGTCGCTTTTTGCATTCCGCGTCTAATTATAATAGGGTTTGCGCCTGCAGCAACATTTTTAAGTCCTTCTGTTATCATGGCTTGAGCCAAAACTGTTGCGGTGGTGGTGCCGTCTCCAGCTACATCATTAGTTTTTGTAGAAACTTCTTTTACAAGTTGAGCACCGATGTTTTCAAACGGATCATCTAATTCTATTTCTTTTGCAATAGTTACCCCATCATTTGTAATAAGAGGTGTACCATAAGATTTATCTAAAACAACGTTGCGTCCCTTAGGTCCCAAAGTTACTTTTACTGCGTTAGCAAGTTGATCCACTCCTGATTGTAGTGCCACTCTTGCATCTGTTCCAAATTTCATTTGCTTTGCCATGTTAAAATTCTCCTTCGTATATAACTATTCTATTACTGCTAAAATATCTTTTTGACTAACAACAACATAGTCTTCTTTGTCGAGAGTAACTTCATTTCCAGAATATTTTGAATAAATTACTCTGTCTCCAACCTTAACTTCCATTTCGATTTTTTTGCCATCTTCAACAGTACCAGGTCCTACTGCAATAACTTCTGCTTCTTGAGGTTTTTCCTTCGCAGCTCCTGTTAAAATGATTCCTGATTTAGTTTTTTCTTCGGCTTCTAGGTGTTTTAAAACAACACGATCGCCAAGTGGCTTTAATTTCATTTGTAATTCCTCCTAAAAATTTCTTTGTTAGCACTCCTGTGTTAAGAGTGCTAATTACCATTGTATTATAATATAATCACAGTAAATGTCAAGTATCTTTCGCATTTTTTTTGAATAAGTTGTTTTCTCTTGCATAAAAAAATAAATATTGTTGCGCAAAACCAGCGAAATCTTTGAAAGTGTTTTTAGCAAAGGTATCAATCACTTCAAGCTTTGTTTCTTCTTGATTAAAATAAAATCCTTCTACTACACGTTTGATCCAAACGTCTGTTGGAAACACATCTGTTCGATAATACGCAAACAGTAATACACAGTCGGCAATTTTTTTGCCCACGCCCTTAATTTTCATAAGTTGTTTTCTGGCATCGGCTGTTTCCAGACTGGCTATGCTTGTTAAATCAACTTCTCCAGAGCTTAATTTATCTATAGCATCTTTGATATAAGCAGCTCGAAATCCAACTTTACACTCCGATAAATCATCTATTGTCGCTGCTTGTAATTGAGCTAGGGTTGGAAATGCGTAGTAAGTTTCGCTAGATATTTCTTGAAAAATCGGTTGTCCAAAACGCTCAGCGATGTTGTTTATACACTGCTTTATATGTGGTATTGCTTTATTTTGAGATATGATAAACGAGATAAGCATTTCAAATGGATCTTGCTTCAAAATTCTGATGCCACCACCAAATCGGATGGCATTGTTCATATGAATATCTATTTCACAAAGTGTGTCTTTTATAATTTTATAGTTAGTATCTAGATCTAAATAATTTTTCCAAAATAAATTAAACTCATCCAGGGTAGTATTTTCAATAAAAAGTTGGTCTTCCCGTTGAGAAATATTAACTACTTTATCTTGCACAATAATGTTAAAATTATCAGGCTCAATTTTATAAAATCTAAAAATTTGTCCACATTCTAGAGTTTGAGTAATATTAAAATCGGTAATCTGAATTTCCATGTTTTTTCCTCTATAAGTTTATTTCTTATAAGTATTAACATTTTTTTGGAATTTAAAACATTATTTGAAAAAATTATCATAGATTCCATTAATAAAGTTACTTAAAATGAGATAAAACTTGACATCCATCTTGGTATCGCTTGCTAATATTTCTTTGGCTTGCTCTTTATTAACAAGGTACGGAGTAATATCTTCGTCGGGCTCTAAGTGATCTGTCGAAACGTCTCCGGAACAGGTACAAAATACTAATGCAATAGATTCATCTGTCATTCCGGGAGTCAGATATAATTTATCACCATATGGCTCTTGTAATATTTGATCGAGATCTAATCCGGTTTCTTCTTTCAATTCACGAACAGTAGTGGTGGAAATAGTTTCGCCTGGATCTATAAGCCCTGCTGGAAGTTCGTAGATATAATCATTTATAGGTAATCTAAATTGTTTTATACACACCAAACTTTTGCTGGCAGTATGAAACGCTACTACAACAACTGCATCTGCAGCATCTACGGTTTTTTCAAAGAAAATTTTGTGTAACTCGGCAGCAGTTTTTCGCGTTGCGAGCATCCAGCTTTTTTGATTGCCTTTTTTATTTTGATAAACTATGTCATACATGCTCAAATATCTGGTTTTTACTAATTCTTTTAATTCTAATATTTTCATATTATTCTCCTTTATTCCCAAAAAGAAAACGGATACAAAATATCCGCCCGCTAAATATAATTATTTGTTTTGTATAAATTTTTTGACTTCTTCAACATTATAATGAGGTGTTTTGGCATGGATAATTGCACTACAATTGTGACATACAGGGATTAAATCTTTTTCTGGATCTACATTCAAATTATCCCAATTTTTTTCTTTTGATTTTGTGTTATATACATCCATCAAATGTTCAAACTTATCTCCGTAGGTATATCCATAATCCATTCCACAAATTTCACAACTTGCACCGTAATATTCAAGGCATTCTTGTTTTAAGATATTCCATTTTGCTTTTGCTTCTTCTTCCTTTTTCAATTCTAAATCATTAGCTTTGGTAGGCGATTTTATTTCAAATGGTTTACGTTGCATTTTTTGAAGTGCAGAAGATGCTGGTGTATCAAAAGATCCAGATAGCATTCGTTCAATTTGCGCAAGTTCTTCTAAACTTGGTTCTTCCTCAAATTCTACGTCATTTTCATTGTCGTCTGCGAAAAAATCTTCTACAAAAGCGTCGAGTTTCTCATCATCGTTTAAGTCATCATTAAGAAAACCTTTTTTAGGTGAGTTAATTGATTTTTCTTTTGATATATCTTTTTTTCCTCGAACTAAACTAAGTGAAGGAATATTATTTGAGTCTAAATTATTATCTATGTGCCCTATTGATCCTATTTCATGTTTATGGGAAATTACAGTATTTTTTTCAGCCTGGCTTAAAAGTCGAGTATTATTTTTAAGTTGGCTAAGAGTATTTACCTTAGATAGATTTTTATCCAGAGTATTTTCAGTAATCGGAGTTATCTCATCATCAGTAAAACCGTGTGAAATTTTTTCGGTAATAGCATTTTGATATGTCCTGTTGATAGCAGCAGATCGGTCGTGGTCTCTGGAATCATCGCGAGCCAATCTGTCGGCAGCTCTATCAATAGTAGAAGCTCGATCGTAGTCTCTGGAATCATCGCGAGCCAATCTATCGGCAGCCCGATCAATAGCAGCAGCTCGATCACGTCTCTGGAATCATCGCGAGCTAATCTGTCGGCAGCCCGATCAATAGCAGCAGCTCGATCACGGTCTCTGGAATCATCGCGAGCCAATCTGTCGGCAGCCCGATCAATAGCAGCAGCTCGATCGTAGTCTCTGGAATCATCGCGAGCCAATCTGTCGGCAGTCCGATCAATAGCCGCAGCTCGATCGTAGTCTCTGGAATCATCGCGAGCTAATCTGTCGGCAGCCCGATCAATAGCCGCAGCTCGATCGTAGTCTCTGGAATCATCGCGAGCCAATCTGTCGGCAGTCCGATCAATAGCCGCAGCTCGATCGTAGTCTCTGGAATCATCGCGAGCTAATCTGTCGGCAGCCCGATCAATAGCCGCAGCTCGATCGTAGTCTCTGGAATCATCGCGAGCCAATCTGTCGGCAGCCCGATCAATAGCCGCAGCTCGATCGCGGTCTCTGGAATCATCGCGAGCCAATCTGTCGGCAGTCCGATCAATAGCCGCAGCTCGATCGTAGTCTCTGGAATCATCGCGAGCTAATCTGTCGGCAGCCCGATCAATAGCGGCAGCTCGATCACGGTCTCTGGAATCATCGCGAGCTAATCTGTCGGCAGCCCGATCAATAGCGGCAGCTCGATCACGGTCTCTGGAATCATCGCGAGCTAATCTGTCGGCAGCCCGATCAATAGCAGTAGCTCGATCGTAGTCTCTGGAATCATCGCGAGCCAATCTGTCGGCAGCCCGATCAATAGCGGCAGCTCGATCACGGTCTCTGGAATCATCGCGAGCTAATCTGTCGGCAGCCCGATCAATAGCAGCAGCTCGATCGTAGTCTCTGGAATCATCGCGAGCTAATCTGTCGGCAGCCCGATCAATAGCAGCAGCTCGATCGTAGTCTCTGGAATCATCGCGAGCTAATCTGTCGGCAGCCCGATCAATAGCAGCAGCTCGATCGTAGTCTCTGGAATCATCGCGAGCTAATCTGTCGGCAGCCCGATCAATAGAGGCAGCTCGATTGTCAGGTTCATCGCTTGTTTCAAATCCTACAATTGCACTTATAGCTGCGTATAAATTCGGATTCAATACCAAATCAAAATGTTGATTATCCTTGAAATTTCCTAATAATAAAATGTTCCACCAGAGTGCCTCACCTTTGTCAGATGTGGGTACTTCTATTTTAACATGCGGCTTAATTTTTTTAGCAAGCATTGTGAGAATTTCTTTATAAGCATATTTTGTTTCACCCAATGATTCGTACGTGATTCTAGTTTTGCCTAAGTTATACATTTTCAAAATTAATTCTTTGTTCTTTAAAGTAAATATCTTGTCATTTAGAAATAAATTTTTCCATTGTGCTTTAGAAATGTTAACAAGTTCAGTGTAATATACGTCATTAAAACTATTGGATTTAGTTGGCATATTTTCACTCCCCTCTTCTATTACATCAGCAAATCGTAATGGTTGCTCTTTTTGAATTTCTTTAGGGATTTCCTTGGGTTTGTAATTATATTCCTCTAAACGCTTGGCACAAAATTTTCTTATCTCTGACGATACAATTTCTTGATACTTATCCTGTAGTAGTAGTACTTCTATGGATAAATCAAGTCGCCCAGCTTCCCAAAGTGCCGAAAAATCATGGGTATAGGACGGGGTATAAATATATTTTAATGCAGCTTGATAGCCACCATATTCATTAATATATTTAAGTAAATTCTGGGATTTGTATCTAATTTGAGTGCTTATCTTTTTATATAAAATAAGCATTTCCTTGCTAAATAATTCTTTTAATCTATCCATCTTTACTCCTTTAGTGTGTTCTTAATTATATTATAATACAATTCGCTAAAAAAATTCGTACTTTTAAGTAAATTAACTATTTTACAATATATTACTTTTTGCAAAAGAAAGGCTACCAAGATTATTGGTAGCTCCCGAAATATTACTCTTCATCGTTATCAAAGTCAAAGTCATCGCCATCGTCAGAATTCTTGATTTCAAGGTATTCTACATCATCATCTAAGTCGTCGTCTAAGTCGTCATACATATTGTCTTCATCGTCATCCAAATCGTCGTCGAAGTATTCGTAATATTCTTCGATATCTTCGTCTTGTTTAGATTTAATGTAGAGAATGATGGCAATTAAACCCGCTAGGACTGTTACACCAAAGATAACAAAGCCGCATTTTCCACATTTTGCGGGTTGCTCAATACCTAACTTATCTTTAGCATCTTTGACAATCTTATCAACAATCTTGTCCATTTCTCTTTTGCTCATACAGTATCTCCTTCTAAAAATATTTACTATTAGTGTTACTATTTTTCTAAAAAATATACAAAGTTAGCATATCATTTAAAAATTAAATATTCAAGTACTATTTATAATTTTTTTCAGCTTTCATTGTCGGAAATAAAAGTACATCTCTGATAGAAGCTGAATTTGTTAAAAACATAACGAGTCTATCAATTCCTATTCCTAGCCCACCAGTAGGCGGTAGACCATATTCAAGAGAGGTTAAAAAGTCTTCATCTATTTCACAAGCTTCATCATCACCTAAACGTTTGAGCTCTTCTTGGCGTTTAAAACGCTCTCTTTGGTCAATCGGATCATTTAATTCCGAAAACGCATTGGCAACTTCTCTACCAAAAATAAATAGTTCGAAGCGTTCTGTATATTCTACTGCATCGGCTTTCCTTTTTGATAGCGGAGAAATTTCCACTGGATGATGAATGATAAACGTAGGGTTGATGAGCTTTTCCTCTACATATTTTTCAAAGAACAAATTTAGGATATCACCTTTTTTATGATATGGCAAGACCTCTATGTGGTGTTCTTTTGCAATTTGCTTGGCAGTCTTATCATCTGCTATTGCGTTAAAGTCGACACCAGAGTGTTCCTTAACTGCGTCTAGCATAGAGAGTCGAGCAAACGGTTTTTCAAGATCTAGCGTAATCTCTCCATATTGTAATATCCCTGTGCCCAACACTTTTTGGGTTACATGCTTAATCAATTTTTCGGTTAAATCCATAATATCTACATAATTAACATATGCTTGATACAATTCTAGTATCGTAAATTCCGGATTATGTCTAATAGACATTCCTTCGTTTCTAAATACGCGTCCGATTTCATATACTTTCTCGAAGCCACCAACTATTAATCTTTTCAATTTTAATTCGGGTGCTATGCGTAAATACATATCCATATCTAACGTATTATGATGAGTAATGAATGGCTTAGCCGCGGCCCCGCCGGCGATGGTGTGCAATATTGGTGTCTCAACTTCCAAAAATCCGTCGTCATCTAAAAATCTTCGCATTTCTCTAATTATTAATGAACGTTTTATAAAAGTTTCTTTTACTTCGGGGTTTACGATTAGGTCGACATATCGTTGCCTATACCTAGTTTCTGTATCTTTTAGGCCGTGGAATTTTTCGGGGAGAACTCTCAAGCTTTTTGAAAGTAATACTACTTCTTTTGCTCTAATAGAAATTTCACCTTTTTGAGTTCTAAAGACTATTCCTCTTATTCCTACAATATCACCGATATCAAGCTTTTTAAATAGCCCGTAGTCTTCTTCGCCTAATTCGTCTTTTCGAACATATGACTGCACTTTGCCTGACTCATCTTGGATGTGTATAAAGGAAGCTTTGCCCATATCTCGCTTTGCCATAAGTCTGCCTGCAACAGCGACGGTGGTGCCTTCCAATATATCAAACTTTTCTGTTATATCAATACTGTTATTTGTTTTGACAAATCTGGTTTGTTCAAAGGGGTCTTTGCCTATCTCTTTGAGGTTTTGTAACTTTTCTAGTCTAACTTTTTCTTGTTCATTAATAGATAATTCTACACTCACTACTTATCTTCCTCCAATTTATATTTCGATCTTAAGCACAGTATAGCGATCTATTCCAGAAGATGTTTCCACTTCTATTACATCGCCTTCTGCTTTGCCTAAAATGGCAGAACCGACTGGAGATTCATTAGAAATTTTGCCGTTTAACGGGTCTGCTTCTGTGGAGCCCACTATTAGATATTCCACTTCTTCTTCGAATGCATCATCCCATAAAGTTACTCTGTGTCCAGGTTTTATAACATCGGTTCTTTCGTCATCTGCATCTATTACGGTTACATTTTTGAGCATCTTTTCAATTTCAACTATGCGTGTTTCGATCTCGGCTTGTTTATCTTTTGCCGCATCATATTCTGCGTTTTCTGATAAATCTCCCTGAGCTCGAGCTTCCTTTAGATCTTCTGCCACTTTATTTCTTTCTACTGTTTTTAATATTTCTAACTCACTTTCTAATTTTAAAACGCCTTCCTTTGTAAGGAGAACTGCTTTTGCCATTTAAATCCTTCCCTTCTAAGTAAGATTTCATACAATAATTTGATAATTTTTTATAACTTTTAGCTCAAAACCAAAAATTATTTGACAATGGAATAAATTATAAACTAGCAATACGCTACTTGTCAACATTGTTAATTTACGGATATTTTGGATATGATATTCACTCAGGTCATTTTATGTGGTATAATGAAGAAAAAAAGAAGAAGGGGTGTATTCAATGAAATTTTCTCATACATATGATATAGAAGAAGTGTTAGATGAAGAAAATAAGCCAGTTATTATAGAAGATCTTGAAAGCGCGGCACAAGAAGATTCTGCTGAAGCACAATTTAATTTAGGAGTTTGCTATCTAAACGGCATTAATGTGGCGAAAGATTATAAGCAGGCATTCCATTATTTTAAATTAGCTGCGAGCCAAAATTATAATCAAGCTGAATATAATTTAGGTTTGTGTTTCGAAAAAGGTCTTGGTACCAAGATTAATCACGACAAAATGATATATTGGTATAAAAAAGCCGCCAATAATGATCATGCCGAAGCCGCGTATAAACTTGGCTTGATATATTACGCAGGCGAAATTGTTGCACTTAATTATAAAGAAGCTGTAAAATATTACCAATACGCTGCTAAACACAAGCATGCGATGGCTGTTACAAATCTTGCCGCTTGCTATTATCAGGGTTTAGGGGTAAAGCCTTTGTATGACGAGGCTGTTGAATTGTTAGAGAGCGTAATTCATGAAAATTTAAGAGAAACGCAATATCATCTGGGGCAGTGTTATGAACATGGATATGGCGTAATGCAAAATTATGAGACTGCGGTTAAGTTATATGAAAAATCGGTTCGTCGTCATTATGGAATGGCCTCGTATGCATTGGGAAATTTATACGAAAATGGCTTGGGTGTTAAACGAAGCATGAAAAAAGCTCTCGAACACTACTTTGTTGCTGTTAAAAAAGGAATTCCAGAGGCCCTATATAAAGTTGGGATATGTTATCTGACCGGAAAAGGCATCGAGGGCGATCAATCATTGGCAATACAATATTTAAATCAAGCTGCAGATCAAAATTATGCGCCGGCCTTTTATAAATTGGGGCTTTGTTACGAAGAAGGAATTGGTGTTGAACAAAATGGAGCACTGGCAATTAAGTTATATAAGCAAGCTGCTGACTTAAATCACAAAGAAGCGTTGTATACGCTCGGTCAATGCTATGAAGAGGGCGATTTGATTGGAAAAAATTACACCAAAGCGGTGCGCTTATATTTGCAGGCTGCAAAGCTAAATTACCCAAACGCGCAGTATAGTTTAGGAAATTGCTATAATTTGGGATTGGGTGTTGATGTAGACCATAAGAAAGCGTTTGACTATTTTCAGGTTGCGGGATATTCAGATTTTGTACCGGCTATGTATAATGTGGGGGTTTGCTACTATGAAGGAGTTGGTGTCGAACAAGATTTGTTAAAAGCAGTGGTGTGGTTTGATAAGGCCGCAAAGAAAAATCATTCATTGGCGCAATATACTTTGGGGCGTATGTACGAAGAAGAAATTGGTGTCGAGAGAGATTTAACAAAAGCAATCGAGTGGTATGTGAAAGCGAGTTTAAATGGCTATGCAGATGCGCAATTTAAATTGGGACTGTTTTGCAAAGAAGGCATCGGTCATGATAGGAATGATATCAAAGCTGCCAAGTATTTTTATCAAGCCGCTCACAACGGCAATTATGACGCGCAGTATCATCTAGGCTTATGCTATGAAGAGGGCATTGGGGTGGCACAAAATTATACAGAAGCGGCAAAGTGTTATATCAAAGCGGCAGCTCAAGGACATTCTGCGGCACAATGTGAGCTCGGACTTTGCTATTATTATGGCAAGGGCGTCGAAATAGATTACGACAAAGCTTTTCATTGGTACGAGAAAGCTGCTTGTGCGGGAAACATCGCGGCACAATATAATTTGAGCCGAGCATATAGATCTGATGTTGGTAACAAAAAAAATTTGGAGTTAGCAGATAAGTGGTATAATGCTTCTAAAGCTGAAATGGAAAAAATTACATTGTAATAGTGGATATTTGCCAGAGGACATGATATAATTACATTTACCAAATATTGTTAAGAAGGTGATTAAATGTATAGGAAATTTCGAATATTCGCAATAGCTGCGGGAATATTAACTTTGGCATGTCCAGCAAATACTGAGATATTTGCATCGGCAGAAGTAAATCAGGTAATAACGCAACCTGCTATAATAGATCTTACTACATATGACGAAGCTGAAAATGTTACAAAAAATGAAAAAAACATTTCGATTTCAGAAGGGGGATGGGTAAAATTTGTTGATGTCAATTTTGGAGAAGGGTTAGAACATGTCGTACTTCATGTAAGTACCGAAACCGAAATTGATCCGAGCTCCGTAAAAGTATATATCGATTCGATGGACAATGCAATTGCGGAGGTGGCCGTAGAAATGTTACCAGGGCAAGCGGTCGATTTCAGAGCATTGGGAGCAGACTTTACATCGTCGGTAGCAGGAGTTCATGATGTGTATATCCATGCTGATACTGCAGTGAAGCTTGAGTGGGCAAAATTTACTAATGTAGTAAAGCATGAAATAGGCAATCTCACTGGCAGCGCTCTTGCGGTTTCTGTACAAAAAGCAATTGACAGCTTAAACCCATATGACGTTTTGCAATTGGATGGAGCAACATATGAAATGGGGCGGGGTAACCTCAAAATTACGGATCCAATGACATTGCGAGGATTAGCTCCTACAACGGATGCGTATAAAACTAAAGTCGGTGCAAGCGATATATCAACTGTTTTCAATAATATAGGAACGATTACAGTGCAAACTGATGATGTTAGGATAGAGCATTTAGAGATTGCAAAGCCAGATGTTACAGGATTAATTTTATCAGTAAGAGTTGATGGATACCCCAATACCACCAACGAAAAAATGTTTACCGGCTTTGTACTAGATAACGTAAAATTATACGGCGGAAAATATTCAGTTCATACAGGCAACGGTGCTGAAGTTACGTTTACTAATTCAACATTCGAAAATTTTGATCATCACGCGCTCACTTTAGATAGAAGAATTCCTGTTGCAGTCAATCCGCAATTATACGTGGACCGCTGTTATTTTGAGCCGCATACGTATCCAAAATCGAAGGATAGTGAAACTCGCCAAAAGTATAGAACTACAGATTATTTCGTACCATATAATTTAACTGCGATTGTTATCGATGGTGGCAATGATGAATATGTAATATGGGATTTAAGCAATACCGTATTTTCAAATAGTACGCTGGTAAACACTGGCTACAGCCTTGCTAAAGTCGCGAATGTTCATATGCATGGCAACACGTTTATTCAAGAGTTTGGCGATGTAGAGATGATTCATATGGAAGAATTTACAAATAACGTAATCATAGAAAACAATCTTTTTAAAAGTATCACCGACGGCGATAGATACACTTCTATGGGTATTGGGATCGACCGCGAAATGCAATCAACGTTTGATATTATATTCAGGGATAACACCATAGAAGGTGGCTACTCTAGATTTTTTAATGCATACGCGCCGCAGGGCATCACGATCGAAAACAACGATTTTTCGAATGCGTATAGCCAGTCTATAAAAACTCCCAATGGACTCATTGCAGATACATTTTTCAATTTTACTTGGAATGCGTTAGAGCATCATTTGGATAATATGCCAGATGTCGGTGCCAAAAATGTGATCATAAAGGATAATATATTTAATCCCGACACAATGGAGCGCTACAAGATGACTGTTGAGGAATATGATGGTGAGACCACAAACTATTTTCAACCAGATCTTATCATCGACAAAACTATCCTAGCTAGCGAACCCGAGCCTTATATACCAGTCAACGAATCATATCGCATTCTCAATAAAGCGACGGGGCAATATCTGCACGTTAAGCCGGGTGATGAAAAGATTTATTATACTGCAGAGCCTCTGGATGACGGTTCGGATATATGGCATCTGGAGCAAGAGCAATCGATTTATTATAGCCTCAAAAATCAGAAGGAAGATAAATATTTGGAGGTTAAGTTGCCTTTCACTGCCGCACACATGGATAATAACACTAAGCCTGCAGAAGTTCATGCGAAAATTATCTCCGACTATGCGGAGCATGAATTTGTGCCTATGTGGTTCTTTGTAGAAGAAGTGATTGATGGCGTTAAGTATATGTTGATGCATCCAGGATATTCGGAGTGCCGCTCGCGTCTGACTCAGGCGGCAGATGTGGATCACGCATTTACGGAAGTGGCGAGAATTTCGGACCCCGCATCATACAAGCCCTTTGACGATGAAGATTTATGGGAATTTATACCTCTAGATGGCACCAGAATGGTTCCGCATTCAGAGACGGCAAAATTAGAAACCGCTATTGCCCCGATCTCATTTGAAGCCGGAGAAGTCGTAAGTTATAAGGTGACTGGTGCTAGCGCCGCAGCTGCAATCGTTGCGGGAGAAGGCGTAACCGATGGGGCTCAGGCTATTGCAGTCACGATGCTAGAAAGGCAAGACGATGTTGCCAATGCCGCAAAGCTAATCCTTGCCCCAGCAGATGTCGCGTGGGATCTGGGAGTTGATCAGACGATGTATTTATCGATAACCAATCCCAACAATTTTAGAGCTCAAATTAGGGTTACGCTGTCCGATGCGCATGGCAATGAAAGAGGTTTATACTTTTGGCTAGAGCCTGAGGCAACAGAAAATATAGAAATAGGCCCCGACTTGCTTGGAAAAATCGGCGAGGACGCTACCAAATATGCAGGAACATACGGATATTTTGATAAAGGTGTAGATCCAACTTGCATTACTCAAATTCAAATATTTTTCCCAGAAAATAATCCAAAATTGATGGAGGGCGAAGAAGCAGGATCGTTTATTGTTGATAACATTTATGGATTTATAAAATAGTGAAGGAAGATAAATATGAACAAAAAATTTAGAGTATTTGCAATAATCACAGGAGTAGCTGCAATGGCGGTAGCTGCAAATTTCACAAGCACCACCTATGCTGCAACGGAGGTGTCTCAGCAGACGATCGGAAATACTGCATTATTGAATGTTGCCGCATATTCAGATGGAGAAGGTGTAACAGCGGCGGGTGAGGCCATAACCATCGATGCCGGAGGATGGGTAAAATTTACTGATGTAGATTTCGGATCAGAAGGACTTGAGCATTTTGCTATTGATGTTAGTACGCAAGCCGAGGTTGATCCAAGTTCTGTTCGAGTATTTATCGATTCGATGGACACACCAGAAGCTTCTGCGGTCAGAGTGGAAATGTTTGAAGATCAGGAAGTTGATTTTCGAGTAGTTGGTAGCGACTTTGCAACTGCAATAACAGGAGTTCATGATGTCTATATCAAAGTTGATGATGCCGTAACTTTAAATTGGGTCCGATTTACTAATGTAGTTGAACATAAAATCGATGGGCTTTCTGGAGTTGCATTGGCATCGTCCATTCAGTCGGCTATCGATAAATTAAATCCATACGATGTGTTAGAGCTAGAGGGCGCAACATATGAGATGGGCAAGCGAGGCCTTAACATTTTGAAACCGATGACTCTGCGTGGGGCAGCACCAGCGACTGATGCGTATAAGTCAGTAGTAGGTGCAAGCGAACTAACCACCATTTTGGACAACAGCGGAACGGTTGCGATAAAGTCTGATGATGTTAGGCTAGAGCATATGGCAATAATGAAGCCTGATATCAAAGGAATGGTTATTTCGGTGCGAGTAGATGGCTATCCAAATACTACTAACGAGAAGATGTTTACGGGGTTTGCATTAGACAATGTGCGAGTTTTTGGCGGAATGTATGCAATTCACACGGGTAATGGTGCGCAAGTACTGATGACCAATTCGTCGCTTGAGGGATTTTCATTTCATGGTCTCATATTAGATAGAAGGATTCCGGTCGAAGTATTGCCTCAGTTGTATATGGACCATTGCTTCTTGTCGCCATATTTATATCCAAAAGAGGCGGATCCAAATTCTGCCAAATATCGCACCACCGATGAGTACGCATATTTCAATGCATGGTCGGTAGGACTCGATGCCGGAAATGATGAGTATATAGTGCGTGACCTAAGCAATACAGTATTCCAAAACAATACATTTTTAAATACAGGAATCGGTATAGCAAAAGGAGCCAATGCGATCATTCGTGATAATACATTTACGCAATACTGTGGCAATGTGGAAATGTTACATTTTGAGGAGTTTACCAACAATATTCTCATAGAAAATAATCGTTTTGAGGGGTTGACAGAAGGTGATCGATACACATCTCCGGGAATAGGAATCGACCGCGAGATGCAATCGACTTTTGATATCACATTTCGAGACAACACCATCGTTGGTGCGTATGCTAGATTTTTTAATGCGTATTCGCCGCAAGGGATCACTATAGAAAATAATGACTTTACTCAGGCATACACTCAATCGATCCAAACTCCAAATGGGCTAATTGCAGATACATTTTTTTACTTTACTTGGAATGCATTAGAGCATCACTTGGACAATATGCCAGATGTAGGTGCCAAAAATGTTGTTATTCGAGATAACAAGTTTTCTGAGGAAAATTTGCAACGAAATAAGATGACCATCGAAGAATATGCTGGGGAAACTTCTAATTATATTCAACCAGAGCTTATTGTTAAGAAAACTATATTAGACGCAGAGCCGGAGCCGCTTGTGCCGATTAATGAATCTTATCGCATAGTTAATAAAGCAACGGGGCAATATTTGTACGTAAAGCCAGGCGACGAGAAGATTTACTATACCGATGCGCCGCTAGCAGATGGGTCTGATGTGTGGAAGCTCGGTCTTGAACGCAATATTTATTACACTTTGCAAAATCAAAAGGAAGGCAAATATTTGGAGGTAAAGTTGCCGTACACTGCGTCGCACATGGAGAACAATACAAAGCCTGCCGAGATTCATGCAAAAGTAGTTTCAGATTATGAAGGCTCGGACTTTACCCCGATATGGTTCTTTGTAAAAGAGGTTGTGGATGGAGTCGATTTTATGTTAATGCATCCAGGATATTCGGAATGCCGATCGCGTCTAACTCAAGATACAGATGTGGATCACGCATTTACAGAAGTTGCTAGAATCTCAAAGCCGGCATCATACAAACCATTCGAGGATGCCGATTTATGGGAATTTGTACCAGTTAACGGAACCAGAGCCGTACCAAATACAACTATCGCAAAGTCAGAAACAGCCATTGCGCCGATTTCGTTTGAAGCCGGAGAAGTCGTAAATTATAAGGTGACTGGCGTCGCGGCATCGGCAGCAGTAGTTACAGGAGAGGGTGTTGCTGATGGATCTCAAGCAATTCGAGTGGAGATGAAAGAGAGGCAAGATAACGTAGAAAACGCTGCCAAGTTGATCGTGTCTGCGGCCGAGCCATGGGATTTGGGAATTGATAAAACGATGTTTTTAACGCTTACCAACCCAAATAATTTTAAAGCTCAGATTAGAGTTTCCGTTGTTGATGCCCATGGAAATACTCGAGGGATATATTACTGGATGGACCCGAAAACTAGCCAGGAGGTAGAAATTGGGCCCGAGCTTTTAGGAGAAGCTGGAATTGATGCAACCAAATATTCGGGAACGCATGGCTATTTTGGCAAAGGAGTGGATCCTGCAGCAATTACACAAATTCAGGTATTTTTTCCAGAGAACAATTCCAGCCTATTGGCAGATGCGACAACTGGCGCATTCATAGTCGATAATATTTATGGATTTATAGAATAAGAAGTTATACAAATTTGAGAAAATTTATAAAAAATTTGGTTACTTATGTTTTGGGCATAGGTAATCTTTTTTTGTGTGATGGTATATGTTATAATTTTTGCAAAATAATTAAATTTGGAGGTATTAATGATGACATCTAAAGAACGAGTTCGAGCAACAATGAGAGGCGAAAAGCCCGATCGTATTCCAGCTGCTTTTGGAGCTGTTGGTTCGGTATTTCAAAAACTTTTAACACACTATGGATTTACGAATAGAAATCAACTTTTCGATAAATTTAAAATAGATATTTATCCCACAGATGCAAGATATATTGGACCCAAATTAGAAAGTTATATAGATGACCAAGGACGTAAAATTAACGTGTCGTATTGGGGATATCACACAACTATACATGAAACAAATATGGATTCCTATTCAGTGACAGTAAAATATCCTCTTGCAGGAATGGAAACAATAGAGGATATTAAGGCCGGCTATACCTTTCCAAAAGCTGAGTGGTTTGATTACTCCAATATCACCAAATTTTGCGAAGCCAATCCAGACAAAGCAATAATCATAGGGCATCCGGGCCCATTTCAGATGGTTACCAAGTTGATGTCTATGGAAGAGTTTTTCGTATTAATGTACGATGAGCCAGAAGTTGCCGCATATATATTAGACCAAATGGTGGAATTTGAACTTGCTTATTATGAGGAATGCCTGAAGGCGGGCAATGGCAAAATCGATGTATTAAGGCCGCATGATGATTATGGAACTCAAATTTCTATGCTATTTAGCACCGATATGTGGGACGAATTTTTTAAGGACAATACGAAAAAGTTAGCCGATTTAGCGCATAAGTATGGAGCATTTTATCAGCAACACTCGTGTGGAGCGGTCAGGCCGATTATTTCTAGATTAATAGATTGCGGTGTTGACGCATTGGAGCCAGTTCAAAAAGTATGCGGATTGGAAGTCGAGTCGTTAGCCGAAGAGTTTGAAGGAAAGATCGTATTCCATGGAGGAGTGGATACGCAAGGGATTTTGCCAAATGGCACTGCAGAAGAGGTTGCTGCTGAAACTAGGCATATAATGGAAACTTTGGGTAAAAAGGGTGGCTATATTTTGATGGCGTCTCAGGCATTTGAGAGCGATGTTCCGATTGAAAATATAGAAGCGGTCTATAATGTTTCGAGAGAAGTGTAAAAAATAGGCTTTGTTTTTGTCGCAGTCTATGCTATAATTTCGGCAAAATAATTAAATTCGGAGGTATTAATAATGACATCTAAAGAACGAGTTCGAGCAACAATGAGAGGCGAAAAACCCGACCGTGTTCCCGCAGCTTTCGAATCTGTTGGCTCTGTATTTCAAAAGCTTATGACGCACTATGGGTTTACGAATAGAAATCAACTTTTCGATAAATTTAAAATAGATATTTATCCCACAGATGCAAGATATATTGGACCCAAATTAGAAAGTTATATAGATGACCAAGGCCGTAAAATTGACGTGTCGTATTGGGGATTTCATAAAACTATACATGAAACAGATATTGATTCCTATTCAGTTACAGTAAAATATCCTCTTGCAGGAATGGAAACGATAGAAGATATTAAGACTGGCTATACCTTTCCAAAAGCTGAGTGGTTTGATTACTCCAATATCACCAAAGTTTGCGAAGCCAATCCAGACAAAGCGATAATCATAGGGCATCCCGGTCCGTTTCAGATGGTTACCAATTTGATGCCTATGGAAGAGTTTTTCGTATTAATGTACGATGAGCCAGAAGCTGCCGCATATATATTAGACCAAATGGTGGAATTTGAACTTGCTTATTATGAGGAATGCCTGAAGGCGGGCAATGGCAAAATCGATGTATTAAGGCCGCATGATGATTATGGAACTCAAATTTCTATGCTATTTAGCACCGATATGTGGGACGAATTTTTTAAGGACAATACGAAAAAGTTAGTCGATTTAGCGCATAAGTATGGAGCATTTTATCAGCAACACTCGTGTGGAGCGGTCAGGCCGATTATTTCTAGATTAATAGATTGCGGTGTTGACGCATTGGAACCAGTTCAAAAAGTATGCGGATTGGAAGTCGAGTCGTTAGCCGAAGAGTTTGGAGGAAAGATCGTGTTCCATGGAGGAGTGGATACGCAAGGGATTTTGCCAAATGGCACTGCAGAAGAGGTTGCTGCTGAAACTAGGCATATAATAGAAACTTTGGGTAAAAAGGGTGGCTATATTTTGATGGCGTCTCAGGCATTTGAAGGAGATGTTCCGGTTGAAAATATAGAAGCGGTCTATAATGTTTCGAGAGAAGTGTAAAAAATAATTTATGCTACCCCCTATAATTGTCATAAAAAACATGTTAGACTGTGCGAGAAATTGGTTCTCAGGAACTGTAATAAAGGAGTAAGAGTTATGGAAAAAGATTGTAATTGTCATTCATCTGAGGAATGTAGTTGTGGCGCTGGCTGTGATTGCCATGGAGAAGAGCTACCTGTACTTTATTTGACCTTTGATGATTCGGATGAGGAAGTTGCTTGCGATGTACTTGGAATTTTCCCTGTTGATGGAAAAACTTATATAGCAGTGGTTCCGCAAAATGAAAATGAAGAAGAGGAAGACGAAGTTCTTATATATCGCTATGAAGAAAATGAGGACGGCGAAGATCCTACGCTGGATGACATTGAATCTGAAGAAGAATACGAACGAGTTTCAGCTGAATTCTTTGAGATTTTCTTTGAGGAAGATGAAGAAAGCGAAGAAAACTAAAAATATAGTGGCTCGCCAATTAGATGCAAGCCACATCTTTTATTAAAATAATTTCAATAATCTATTAACAATAGCAGCGATTTCTGATCTGCTAGCAAAGCCTTGAGGATCAAGTATAGTATTGTCTTTACCAAATATAATTTCATTTGCTACTGCCCACTCCATAGCGTTGACAGCCCACGGAGAAACATTCATGGAATCTCTAAATAAGTTCAAGCTCATGGTTTTGGTGACATCGGCATTCATGTATATTGCATAATTATAGACAGCGTTGACAAGTTCTTCTCGTGTGATTGTATTATCAGGACGGAAAGAGTTGCCATACATATTAAACAAATGATGATCCGCAGCCCAGTTGACTGCCGAAGCATACCAAGGCTCGTCCTGTGCTGGATCTTCTTCTGCCGCTGCCGATAATCTATATAGGATAGCTGCGATTTGAGCACGGGTGGAGTTGGCTAATGGAATAAATTGAGTATCAGTCATTCCAACCATAATGCCTTGATCAAAGACTGCTTCTACATCGTCAAAAAACCAGTCCGACGCTGTTACATCGATAAACGGCATTTTTACCGTCGAGTCTACCATAAATATTGAGAAATGGTTGGTGTCGAATGAAATTTCATTAAGCGTTTCTGAATAGGTAGTTGCTAACGCTTCTAACGTTCCATCCTCTGTGACATGGTAAACTTGAATAGAGTTTGGATCATGATTTTTTGGCAAGAAATATTCGAGAGTGATGGTGATTGGGTTATCGAAATCACTAACTTTTTGATCGTCCTTTAAAATATCGATATTAAATGCAAAGTCCCCGTCAATTGCTTCAGTCTGAGCGGCTGA